>NZ_JBDFPP010000009.1:0-205125 GCF_039672635.1 Pseudomonas sp. P39-UII1 | reverse complement strand
GGCACGGCGTTCAGTGCTCCATGACCGATGGGTATGACTGCTACCAGAACGCGCTGGCCGAGCGAATCAACGGAATCCTCAAGATGGAGCTGCTGTTGAGTAGTCCTGCAGATCTGGAGCAAGCGAGGCAGATGGTTGACGAGGCAGTGCAGATCTACAACACAGAACGGCCTCATATGGCCCTGAAAAACAAAACGCCCGATGCTGTGCATCGGGCGTTTTGAGGCCTGTCGGCCTACCTGAACAGATGTAAACCTATTTCAGGACTAGACAGCAATCACACTCAGAACAGTACGCGCGAGCGGATGGTGCCTTTGACGTGTTGCAGTTTTTCTTGCGCCAGGTCGGAGTACTCGGCATCGACGTCGATGACCACGTAACCCACTTTCTCGTTGGTCTGCAGGAACTGACCGGAGATGTTGATCCCGTTCTCGGCGAAGACTTTGTTGATCTCGCTGAGCACGCCCGGGATGTTTTCGTGGATGTGCAGCAGGCGGTGCTTGCCTGGGTGCGCCGGCAGGGCCACTTCAGGGAAGTTGACCGAGGATACCGAGGTACCGTTGTCGCTGTACTTGACCAGTTTCTCGGCCACTTCCAGGCCGATGTTGGCCTGGGCTTCGGCGGTGGAACCACCGATGTGCGGGGTCAGGATCACGTTGTCCAGGCCGCGCAGCGGGCTTTCGAACTCTTCGTCGTTGGAACGCGGCTCGACCGGGAACACGTCGATGGCGGCGCCGATCAGGTGCTTGTCCTTGATCGCGGCGGCCAGGTGGTCCAGCTCGACAACGGTGCCACGGGCGGCGTTGATCAGGATCGCGCCCTTCTTCATCGCGCGGATTTCTTTCTCGCCGATCATCCACTGGGTGGATGGCAGCTCAGGCACATGCAGCGAAACGATGTCGGCCAGGCCCAGCAGCTCGTTGAGGCTCGCGACCTGAACGGCGTTACCCAGCGGCAGCTTGGTCAGCGGGTCGAAGAAGTACACCTGCATCCCGAGGTTTTCAGCCAGTACCGACAGTTGAGTACCGATCGAGCCGTAGCCGACGATGCCCAGCTTCTTGCCACGGATTTCGAACGAGTTGGCCGCGCTCTTGATCCAGCCGCCACGGTGGCAGGAGGCGTTTTTCTCGGGGATGCCGCGCAGCAGCAGGATGGCTTCGGCCAGCACCAGCTCGGCTACCGAACGGGTGTTGGAGTACGGGGCGTTGAATACGGCGATACCGCGCTCGCGGGCAGCTTCCAGGTCGACCTGGTTGGTGCCGATGCAGAAGCAGCCGACAGCGACCAGTTTCTTGGCGCAGTCGAAGATCTCTTCAGTCAGCTGGGTGCGCGAACGGATGCCGATGAAGTGGGCATCGGCGATCTTTTCCTTCAGCTCGGCTTCCGGCAGCGAACCCGTGAGGTATTCGATGTTGGTGTAGCCGGCAGCCTTGAGAGTATCGACCGCGTTCTGGTGCACACCTTCAAGAAGAAGGAAGCGGATCTTGCTCTTGTCGAGAGAAGTCTTGCTCATCTGCGTAAACCTGTATCCCGGAGAAAAATGGCGAGGGTGATGCTAGGCGCGGCGTGGGCCTTAGCATGAACAGCGGGAGGGCTATGCTAGCATACGCGACACAATCTGAGCTTATCCCGACAGGTGAAGAGTGCTCAGGGTGACTATGAATAAGTCGAGAGTTCCAGCGATGACCCACCCCGCTGTAATTGATGAACTGATGACCCTTGTCGACCCTGGCAAGGTCCTGACTGACGCGGCTTCCCTGGAAGCTTATGGCAAGGACTGGACCAAGCATTACCCGCCCGCACCCAGCGCCATCGTGTTCCCCAAAAGCGTGGAGCAGGTGCACGCCATTGTCGGTTGGGCCAATCGCAATCACGTCGCCCTGGTGCCTTCCGGTGGCCGCACCGGGCTTTCCGGCGGTGCCGTGGCGGCCAATGGCGAGGTGGTGGTCGCCTTCGACTACATGAACCAGATTGTCGACTTCAATGCCTTCGACCGCACGGTGGTCTGCCAGCCAGGCGTCATCACCCGCCAGTTGCAGAACTTCGCCGAAGAGCAGGGCCTTTATTACCCGGTCGATTTCGCCTCCAGCGGCTCAAGCCAGATCGGCGGCAACATCGGCACCAACGCCGGCGGCATCAAGGTGATCCGCTATGGCATGACCCGCAACTGGGTTGCCGGCCTGAAGGTGGTCACGGGCAAGGGCGAGTTGCTGGAGCTGAACAAGGACTTGATCAAGAACGCCACCGGCTATGACCTGCGCCAGCTGTTCATCGGCGCCGAAGGTACTCTGGGCTTCGTGGTCGAGGCGACCATGCGCCTGGACCGCGCCCCGCGCAACCTCACTGCGATGGTGCTGGGCACGCCGGACTTCGACTCGATCATGCCCGTGCTGCATGCCTTCCAGGGCAAACTCGACCTGACTGCGTTCGAGTTCTTTTCCGACAAGGGCCTGGCCAAGATCCTGGCCCGTGGCGACGTGCCGGCGCCGTTCGCCACCGACTGCCCGTTCTACGCTTTGCTGGAATTCGAAGCCAGCACAGAGGACGTGGCCAACGAAGCACTGGCCACCTTCGAGCACTGCGTCGAGCAGGGCTGGGTGTTGGACGGGGTGATGAGCCAGAGCGAGACCCAGCTGAAAAACCTGTGGAAGCTGCGCGAATACCTGTCCGAGACCATCTCGCACTGGACGCCCTACAAGAACGACATCTCGGTCACGGTTTCCAAGGTGCCGGCGTTCCTGCGCGACATCGATGCCATCGTCAGCCAGCACTACCCCGACTACGAGGTGGTCTGGTACGGGCACATCGGCGACGGCAACCTGCACTTGAACATCCTCAAGCCCGAGCACATGAGCAAGGATGATTTCTTCGCCTCGTGCACCAAGGTCAACAAGTGGGTGTTCGAGATCGTCCAGCGTTACAACGGTTCGATCTCTGCCGAGCATGGCGTGGGCATGACCAAACGCGACTACCTGGGCTACAGCCGCTCGCCGGATGAAATTGCCTGCATGAAGGCAATTAAGGCCGTCTTCGATCCTAACGGCATCATGAATCCGGGTAAGATCTTCGCTCCTGAATAAAAAGCAGTAAGCAAAGGAGTCGGCCATGAGTTACCAGCACCAGTACGTAGACGGCACGCGCATTCACTTCCCGCTGGGCAAGGTGGTATGCATCGGCCGTAACTATGCCGAGCATGCCAAGGAACTGGACAACCCTATTCCGAGTGAACCGCTGCTGTTCATCAAACCGGGCAGCTGCGTGGTGCCGTTGGAAGGTGGGTTCAAGATCCCGACCGACCGTGGCTCGGTACACTACGAAGCGGAAATCGCCGTGCTGTTGGGCAAGTCGCTGTCTGCCCACGCCTCGGAAGAGGAGGTGCTGGATGCAATCTCCGGTTATGCCCCGGCGCTGGACCTGACCCTGCGCGACCTGCAGGCCAAGCTGAAAGAGAAGGGCCTGCCGTGGGAACTGGCCAAGAGCTTCGACGGTGCCTGCGTGCTGCCGCCGTTCGTATCGGCTGCCGCGTTCGAGGATGTGACCGATATCCCGGTGCGCCTGACCATCAACGGCGAAGTGCGTCAGGACGGTAATAGCTCGATGATGCTCAACCCGATCGTGCCGATCATCCAGTACATGGCCCGGCATTTCTCGCTGCAGGCGGGCGATGTGATCCTCACCGGTACGCCGGCAGGCGTCGGTCCGTTCAACGTCGGTGATGAGCTGGTGCTGGAATTGCCGGGTGTGAGCCGCTTCGAAAGCCGCGTGCTCTGATCTGATACCGCGCCCTTCGCGG
Organism: Pseudomonas sp. P39-UII1; assembly: GCF_039672635.1. Classification (NCBI taxonomy): domain Bacteria; kingdom Pseudomonadati; phylum Pseudomonadota; class Gammaproteobacteria; order Pseudomonadales; family Pseudomonadaceae; genus Pseudomonas; species Pseudomonas sp. P39-UII1. The sequence goes on along the minus strand of NZ_JBDFPP010000009.1, from coordinate 201,332 downwards.
GTAACCCCGCTCCTGCACGTACAGTGCCGCCTGTAGGAGCGGGCTTGCCCGCGATGAAGGCAACGCAATTTACCGATTTTTCACAACCCATCCGGATAATGCGCGAACCTTCGCTCAATCCTCAGGAACCCTTGCATGCCATCGCCTTCCACCGCTCCCGCATCCCCCAAGCGCCGCTTCTACCTGCGCTGGCCGTTTGGCCTGGCCGTGGCTGCGGTGATCGGCTATGGCGTGGCCGTGGCGATGCATTGGGACGACCGTGGCCTGCTGTGGATGAAAGAGAGCTTTGAAACCAGCGCCGAACGTAGCGAAAGCGTGTGGTTGCCGGATTACCAGGTCGACATCGATGCCAAGCCTATGCCCGGCATGGAAGATGACGAAGCCTCAGACGTGGCCTTCAACCCGCATACCCGCACCCTGTTCGTGGTAATGGGCAAAAACCCGTTCCTCGTCGAGCTGAACCTCGATGGCGATGTGTTGCGGCAGATCCCCCTGGTGGGCTGGAACAACCCGGAAGGTGTCGCCGTACTGGAAGATGGCCAGTTGGCAATCACCGATGAGCGCCTGCATGACCTGACCGTGGTCAAGGTAGATGCGCAGACCCGATCGCTGAACCATGCCGATTTCCCGAGCCATGACCTGGGCACGTCGGTAAAGAGCAACAAAGGCTTCGAAGCCATAGCCTGGGACCCGCTGCGCCAGCGCCTGGTGATTGGCGAAGAGCGCCCGCCGAAGCTCTACACCTGGAGCACCGATGGGCGCAGCCCACTCAAGGGTGGCAAGCAGGCGCTGGCCAGCGACGAACTCGACCTGCGCAACTTGTCGGCCCTGGGTGTAGACCCGCGCACGGGCCACCTGTTGGTGCTTTCGGCCGATTCCAACATGCTGCTCGAGCTCGATGAGCAGGGTCAGCAGGTCAGCTTCATGACGCTGCTGGGCGGCTTCAACGGCCTGAAGGACACCATCCCGCGCGCCGAAGGCGTGGCCATGGATGACAAAGGCAACCTGTACATGGTCAGCGAGCCCGCGTTGTTCTACCGCTTCAGAAAAAACTGATATCAGAATCAGATCATTCTGATGCTGGCATTAAGCTTTACTTCAGTTGTTCGTGGTTAGATTCGCCGTCCTCAAATCGAGTCTGCCTTTATGCGTCGTTATGTCCGTCTGCCCCTTGTCCTGGCTGCCTGTGGCCTGCTCGCCGTGCTCGCTCTGGGCGTGGCCGAGCAGCAGTTTCGCTGGGCCGAGCGCGGCTGGTTCAACCTCAAGACCTGGTGGCAGCCTGCTGAGCAAAGCATGGGCCTGGACCGCTACCGGGTGGTGATCGAGGCGCAGCCGGTGGAAGGGCTGGACGATGATATTTCGGCACTGACCTACGACCCCGATCGCAAGACCTTGTTCACGGTCACCAACAAGCGTTCCGAGCTGATCGAACTGTCCCTGGACGGGCGCATTCTGCGCCGCGTTCCGCTGACCGGTTTTGGCGACCCGGAGGCGGTGGAGTATGTCGGCCCCAACAGCTTTGTGATCACCGACGAGCGCACGCAGCGGCTGATCCGCGTGCGCCTGGATGACGACACGTTGTTTCTCGATGCCCAGGATGCCGAGCAGCTGAGCCTGGGTATCGGCCTGAATGGCAACAAGGGCTTCGAGGGCCTGGCCTACGATTCCGCGGGCAAGCGCCTGTTTGTGGCCAAGGAGCGCGACCCGATGGTGATCTACGAGATTCACGGGTTTCCCCATTCCAACCCTCAGCAACCCTATGCGGTGCATGTGGTGCAGGATCGCAAACGTGATGCGCGGTTGTTCGTGAGGGATCTTTCGAGCCTGCAGTTCGACGAGCGCAGTGGTCATTTGCTGGCGTTGTCGGATGAGTCGCGGCTGGTGATTGAACTGGACGTGAAAGGCAAGCCGCTGAGTACCCTGTCGTTGCGCAAGGGGTATCAGGGGCTGAAGCAGACGGTGCCGCAGGCGGAGGGGATTGCGATGGATGAAGCGGGGACCATTTATCTGGTCAGTGAGCCGAACCTGTTTTATGTGTTCAAGCAGCCGGTTGATTGAGTGTTCTTCTGGCCCCAATCGCCGGCAAGCCGGCTCCCACAGGTAGTCCACAGTTATCAAAGGCCGTGGAGATCCGGTGGGAGCCGGCTTGCCGGCGATGGCTTTACTCGGCAGTAAGGGTCTTGACGCCTTCCGAAGTACCCAGCAGCAGCAAGTCCGCCGGCCGCGCCGCGAACAGGCCGTTGGTAACCACGCCGACGATCGCGTTGATCTGCGCTTCCAGCTCCACCGGGTTGGTGATCTGCAGGTTGTGAACGTCGAGGATGACGTTGCCGTTGTCGGTGACCACACCCTCACGGTAGACCGGGTCGCCGCCCAGCTTCACCAGTTGGCGCGCCACGTGGCTGCGGGCCATCGGGATGACTTCCACTGGCAGCGGGAAGGCGCCCAGCACCGGCACCAGCTTGCTCCCATCGGCGATGCAGATGAAGGTCTTGGCCACGGCCGCGACGATCTTCTCGCGGGTCAGCGCCGCACCGCCGCCTTTGATCAGGTTCAGGTGGGCGTCGCTTTCGTCGGCGCCGTCCACGTAGAACTCCAGCTCGCTGACGCTGTTCAGCTCGTAGACCGGGATGCCATGGCCCTTCAGACGCTGGGCAGTGGCCTCGGAGCTGGCGACTGCACCGTCGAAGGCGGTCTTGTGCTGGGCCAGGGCGTCAATGAAGAAGTTGGCGGTCGAACCGGTACCGACGCCGACAACGCTCTTTTCATCCAGCTTGGGCAGAATGAAGTCGACAGCGGCCTGGGCGACGGCCTGTTTGAGTTGGTCCTGGGTCATGCGGGCTCCGAAAAGGGGCAGGGCGGTTTTCAAAGTTGCCTAGTATAACGGCTCGGGCGGCTTTGCTGTGGTCGCCCGACGTAGCGCTGGGGTAGACTCGCAGCCCTTGTCCCGCGGCCAGTGATGCTTTCCCGATGCTCGAACAGTACGTCAAGAAGATCCTCACCTCGCGCGTCTACGACGTCGCTGTCGAAACCCCGCTGCAGAACGCCGGGCAGCTGAGCAAGCGCCTGGGCAACCATATTCTGCTCAAGCGTGAAGACCTGCAGCCGGTGTTCTCCTTCAAGATCCGTGGGGCGTACAACAAGCTGGCGCAACTGAGCCCTGAAGAGTTGGCGCGTGGCGTGGTTACTGCTTCGGCCGGCAACCATGCCCAGGGCCTGGCCCTGGCCGCGCGTGAAATGGGCATCAAGGCCACCATCGTGATGCCCAAGACCACGCCGGAGATCAAGGTCGAAGGCGTACGTTCGCGGGGCGGCAAGGTGGTCTTGCATGGCGATTCGTTCCCGGAGGCGCTGGCCTACTCGCTGAAGCTGGTCGATGAGAAGGGGTTGGTCTATGTCCACCCTTACGACGACCCGCACACCATCGCCGGCCAAGGCACCGTGGCCATGGAGATCCTGCGCCAGCAACCAGGCCAGCTGGACGCGATCTTCGTGCCGGTGGGCGGCGGCGGCCTGATCGCCGGCATCGCTGCCTACGTGAAATACCTGCGCCCGGAAATCAAGGTGATCGGCGTCGAGCCGGATGACTCCAACTGCCTGCAGGCGGCCATGGCCGCTGGCGAGCGCGTGGTACTGCCGCAGGTCGGGCTGTTTGCCGATGGCGTGGCGGTGGCGCAGATTGGCCAGCATACCTTTGATATCTGCCGGCTGTATGTGGATGACGTGGTGACTGTCAGCACTGACGAAATTTGTGCCGCAATCAAAGACATCTACGACGATACCCGCTCGATCACCGAACCTGCCGGGGCGTTGGGCGTCGCCGGTATCAAGAAGTACGTGGAGCTCACCGGTGTGAGCGGGCAGACGCTGGTCGCCATCGATTCGGGCGCCAACGTCAATTTCGACCGCCTGCGCCATGTCGCCGAGCGCGCCGAGCTGGGCGAGAAGCGCGAAGCAATCATTGCTGTGACCATCCCAGAGCGCCCGGGCAGCTTCAAGGCCTTCTGCGAGGCCATCGGCAAACGCCAGATCACCGAATTCAACTACCGCAAGCATACCTCCGACGAAGCCCACATCTTCGTTGGCGTGCAGACCCACCCGGAGAACGACCCGCGCGCTGCACTGGTGCAACAGTTGATCGATCAGGGTTTCCCGGTTACCGACCTGACCGACAACGAACTCGCCAAGCTGCACATCCGCCACATGGTCGGCGGCCATTCGGCCGGTGCCAGCGACGAGATCGTGCTGCGCTTCGAATTCCCCGAGCGGCCGGGAGCGTTGTTCAACTTCCTCAACAAGCTGGGCGGGCGCTGGAATATCTCGATGTTCCACTACCGCAACCATGGCGCGGCTGACGGCCGTGTGGTCGCTGGGCTGCAGGTGCCAGAAGACGAGCGCCACCTGGTGCCGGCAGCGCTGGCCAAGATCGGTTACCCGTACTGGGATGAAACCGACAACGCGGCCTACCGGCTGTTCCTGGGTTAAGCGGCTAAGCTTGGGCTGATGGCCCTTTTCGCGGGCTTACCCGCGAAAGAGGCGACGCGAAATAGCCTGCTGAAGGACAATTTGAAGATGGAACACCTGACCACCCTCAAGGCCCTGCACATCGTCGCTACCGCGCTGCTGCTTCTGGGCGCGCTGGGCCTGGCGATCTGGACCGTTCGCGCGCGCCGCCAGGGCGATGCCGAGGCCTATGCAAAACTGCTGCGCCGGCCGCTGGTGTTCGTCTGGCTCTTGATGGGCGCGTGCCTGGTGAGCATGCCGTTCACCGGCTGGTGGCTGGTGCACCTGGTGGGTTGGCCATTGGGGCAGACCTGGGTGCTGGCTTCAAGCGTCATCTATACGGTGGGCGCGTTTGCCGTGTGGTGGTTGCTGGTGCGCCTCAATCGGCTGCGCAAGGCCGAAGCGGTAGGGTTGCGGTTTACCCTGGCTTTGGCCGTTTTCAGCGGTGTTTGCTTTCTGTCCATTGCCGGGTTGATGGGCGCCAAGCCGGTCTGACAGCCTTCTGCTACACCGGCCGGCCTCTTCGCGGGGCAAGCCCGCTCCCGCAATGTCCTTGCAACACCGATCATTGTGGGAGCGGGCTTGCCCCGCGAAGAGGCCAGAACAGAACTGCCTCAATCTCTCAAAGAAACCACCGGCCAGCCGCGCCGTTCGGCCTCGGCCTGCAGGTTAGGGTCCGGGTCCACCGCCACCGCATGCGTCACGCGCTCCAGCAGGGGCAGGTCGTTCATCGAGTCGCTGTAGAAATAGCTGTCTTCCAGATCGAAGCCGTTCTCCAGCATCCAGCGCGCAAGCCGCGTCACCTTGCCTTCACGGAAACACGGTATATCGGTACTGCGCCCGGTATAGCGGCCATCCTGCATCTCGCATTCGGTCGCCAGCAGCACCCGCACGCCCAGGCGGCGGGCAATCGGTGCAGTGACGAAGCGGTTGGTGGCCGTAATGATCACCAGCTGGTCGCCGGCATCGCGGTGCTGCTGCAGCAAGGCCAATGCCTTGGGCAGGATGATCGGTTCGACGCAGTCACGCATGAAGTCGCGGTGCCATTGGTCGAGCTGGGCCGGCTCGGTCGCCGCGAGGATTTCCATGGAGAAGGCCAGGTAGGCCTGCAGGTCCAGGGTGCCGTTCAGGTAATCCTGGTAGAAGGCATCGTTGCGTTGTTTATAGGCGATCGGGTCCAGAATGCCCCGTTCGCACAAATAATCACCCCAGGCGTGGTCGCTGTCGCCACCAAGGAGGGTATTGTCCAGGTCGAATAAAGCCAGGCGCATCGTGGTCACTCGCATCAGCCACAGGGTAGGCCCGCAGAATACGGAGTTTTCACCGCGCTGCACATAAGCTTGGTGGGCGCGTTGCTGCGCTCGCAGGCTTTGTGGAACAATGCGGTGACATGCGTTTGCGAGGTTGCTGCCGTGATCGACCCGGATGGTTTTCGCCCAAATGTCGGGATCATTCTCACGAATGATGCCGGGCAGGTGCTATGGGCTCGGCGGATCAACCAGGATGCCTGGCAATTCCCGCAGGGTGGTATCAACCCTGACGAGACGCCGGAAGATGCCCTGTACCGCGAGCTGAACGAAGAAGTTGGCCTTGAACGCGATGATGTGGAAATTCTTGCCTGCACCCGCGGCTGGTTGCGTTATCGTTTACCCCAGCGACTGGTCCGTACCCACAGCCAACCGCTGTGCATCGGCCAGAAGCAGAAATGGTTTTTGCTGCGCCTGGTGAGCAATGAGCAACGGGTGCGGATGGACCTGACCGGCAAGCCCGAATTCGACGGCTGGCGCTGGGTCAGCTATTGGTATCCGCTGGGCCAGGTGGTGACCTTCAAGCGTGAAGTGTACCGCCGTGCCCTGAAAGAGCTTGCACCGCGTCTTCTGACGCGCGACTGACGACGGAGTTCGACCCCGAGCCATGCTCAATACGCTGCGCAAGATCGTCCAGGAAGTGAACTCCGCCAAAGATCTCAAGACGGCGTTGGGCATCATCGTCTTGCGCGTGAAGGAAGCCATGGGCAGCCAGGTCTGCTCGGTCTACCTGCTCGACCCAGAAACCAACCGCTTCGTGCTGATGGCCAGCGAAGGCCTGAACAAGCGTTCCATCGGCAAGGTCAGCATGGCCCCCAACGAGGGCCTGGTCGGCCTGGTCGGTACCCGGGAAGAGCCGCTGAACCTGGAAAACGCTGCGGACCACCCGCGTTATCGCTATTTTGCCGAAACCGGCGAAGAAAAATTTGCCTCATTCCTCGGTGCGCCGATCATCCACCACCGCCGCGTGGTCGGCGTGTTGGTCATCCAGCAGAAAGAACGCCGCCAGTTCGACGAGGGCGAAGAAGCCTTCCTGGTGACCATGAGTGCTCAGCTCGCCGGGGTTATCGCCCACGCCGAGGCTACCGGCTCCATTCGTGGCCTGGGCCGCCAGGGCAAGGGCATCCAGGAAGCGCGCTTCGTTGGCGTGCCCGGCTCGCCGGGTGCCGCTGTCGGGCGTGCGGTGGTCATGCTGCCGCCGGCCGATCTGGAAGTGGTGCCAGACAAGACTGTCGAAGACATCGACGCCGAACTCAAACTGTTCAACAACGCCCTCGAAGGCGTGCGCGCCGACATGCGCAAGCTCTCGGCCAAGCTGGCTACCCAGCTGCGCCCCGAAGAGCGTGCGCTGTTCGACGTGTACCTGATGATGCTCGAAGACGCAGCCCTGGGCGGTGAGGTGACCGAAGTCATCAAGACCGGCCAGTGGGCGCAGGGCGCCTTGCGCCAGGTGGTTGGCGAGCACGTCAACCGCTTCGAATTGATGGACGACGATTACCTGCGCGAGCGCGCCTCGGACGTCAAGGACCTCGGCCGCCGCCTGCTGGCCTACCTGCAGGAAGCCCGCTCGCAGTCGTTGGTGTATGCCGACAACACCATTCTGGTCAGCGAAGAACTGACCCCGGCAATGCTCGGCGAAGTGCCGGAAGGCAAGCTGGTCGGCCTGGTGTCGGTGCTGGGTTCGGGCAACTCCCACGTCGCCATCCTGGCCCGTGCCATGGGCATTCCGACGGTCATGGGCCTGGTCGACCTGCCGTATTCCAAGGTCGACGGCATCGAGCTGATCGTCGACGGTTACAAGGGCGAGGTATTTACCAACCCCAGCGATGTACTGCGCAAGCAATACAGCGAAGTGGTCGAAGAAGAGCGCCAGCTGGCCCAGGGCCTCGACGCGCTGCGTGAGCTGCCGTGCGTCACCCTCGACGGCCACCGCATGCCCCTGTGGGTCAACACCGGCCTGCTCGCCGATGTGGCCCGTGCCCAGCAGCGTGGTGCCGAAGGCGTGGGCCTGTACCGCACCGAAGTGCCGTTCATGATCAACCAGCGCTTCCCCAGCGAGAAAGAACAGCTGGCGATTTATCGCGAACAACTGGCGGCCTTCCACCCGCTGCCGGTGACCATGCGCACCCTCGATATCGGCGGTGACAAGTCGCTGTCGTACTTCCCGATCAAGGAAGAAAACCCGTTTTTGGGCTGGCGCGGCATCCGCGTCACCCTCGACCACCCGGAAATCTTCCTGGTCCAGACCCGCGCCATGCTCAAGGCCAGCGAGGGCCTGAACAACCTGCGCATTCTGCTGCCGATGATCTCTGGCATTCACGAACTGGAAGAGGCGCTGCACCTGATCCACCGTGCCTGGGGCGAGGTGCGCGACGAAGGCACCGACGTGCCAATGCCGCCGGTGGGCGTGATGGTCGAAATTCCGGCTGCGGTGTACCAGACCAAGGAACTGGCGCGGCAGGTGGACTTCCTGTCGGTCGGCTCCAACGACCTGACTCAGTACCTGCTGGCAGTCGACCGCAACAACCCGCGGGTAGCCGACCTGTACGACTACCTGCACCCGGCCGTGTTGCAGGCCTTGAATACCGTGGTGCGCGATGCCCATGGGGAAGGCAAGCCGGTGAGTATTTGCGGCGAGATGGCCGGTGACCCCGCAGCGGCAATCCTGTTGATGGCCATGGGTTTCGACAGCCTGTCGATGAACGCCACCAACCTGCCGAAGGTGAAGTGGATGCTGCGCCAGATCAACATGAGCAAGGCCAAGGAATTGCTGGCCGATGCCATGAGCCATGACAACCCGCAGGTTATCCACAGCTCGCTGCAGCTGGCGCTGAAAAACCTTGGCCTGGCGCGGATGATCGGGCCTGGGGCCAACAAGACCCTTTGAGATCCCACTATGGCTCTGCCAACACCGAACATTGTGGGAGCGGGCTTGCCCCGCGAAAGGGCCGGAACAAACACCCTCAAACCCGCAGCTCTACCTCGCCAAGGTGCCCGCCAAACGGCCCGAAACTGCGTTCGGTCAGCCGTCGTTTCCCCTGATCATCCACAATCAGCACTGTACTGGCCCTTGTTCCATAGTTCTGACTGGCAATAAACACACTCGACAACAGCTTTTCCGTTGCCAGGCCCACGCCAGTTTCTGGCAGTTCCCCGTCCGACGCCGGCTCAGCATCAGCCAGCAGCGCCAGCAGTTGCTGCGGTTCAGCTGAGTCCAGCAACCTCTCCAGCCCACGGCGGGCCTTCACCAGTTTCGGCCACGGCGTATCCAGCCCGGCATTGGAAAGCCCGTACACCCCAGGCGCCAGCAGGCGCGGAGCCGCTTCGCGAGCATGCAGGTACCCCAGCTGGCGCCCATCGCCCACCAGCAGGTTGAACCCCGAATACTGTTTGCTGCGGCTTGCGACCTGGTCCAGGTAGGCCTCGACGCCAAGTTCACCCTGCAGATACCCGGCCACCAGTTCGCCGCGTGAGCGCGGACCCAAGGGTTGCCCCGGGTCGCGAATGTTGGTCAGCGCGGCAAACCGCCCCTGCGGCCCCACGCCCAGCCATGTGCCGCCAGCCTCCAGGTCGCGTCCGGCATGCACGCCGGGTGCATCTTCCCAGCCCGTCAGGGCTTGAGTGGGCCGGGCATAGAACTCGTCGCGGTTGGCCGCCACGATCAGCGGCAGGGCATGCCCCGGCCGCCAGGCGAATACGATCAGGCACATCGGTTGGGCCTCTGTGTTTTCTGCCACTCTACCCACTGCAGCGGTGGCGATCCATCCTGTCACAGAGTTCACTAGAGCCTCGTGCCCGGCTTCCGTTACCATGCCGGATTGTTTTTCTCGGGGACGACGAATGGAGTTCGCACTCTATCTGCTATTGGGCGCCTGCGCAGGCGTGCTGGCGGGGCTGTTCGGCGTGGGCGGCGGCATCATCATCGTGCCGGTTCTGGTGTTCAGCTTCACCCTGCAGGGCTTCGACGCCTCGGTGCTTACCCACCTGGCGGTCGGTACTTCGCTGGCAACCATCGTCTTCACCTCCATCAACGCCGTGCTCGAGCACCATCGCCGGGGCGCGGTGCAATGGCCGATCTTCGCCTGGATGACCGTCGGTATCCTGCTCGGCGCCGGTGTGGGGGCCAAGACCGCCTCGCTGATCCAGGGCCCGCAGTTGCAGAAGATCATTGGCGTATTCGCGCTGATCATCGCGGCGCAGATGGCCTTGGACCTCAAACCCAAGGCCAGCCGTGGCATCCCTGGCAAGCCTGCGCTGATCGGTGCCGGTGGGGTGATCGGCTGGGCATCGGCGATCTTCGGTATCGGCGGTGGGTCGTTGACCGTGCCGTTCCTGACCTGGCGCAGCCTGCCGATGCAGCAGGCAGTGGCCACCTCGTCGGCCTGCGGCCTGCCGATCGCCATCGCCAGCGCCCTGAGCTTCATGTGGCTGGGCTGGCATGAAGAACACCTGCCTGCCCACAGCGTAGGCTACGTGTACCTGCCAGCGCTGGTCGGCATTGCCCTGACCAGCATGTTTTTTGCCCGCTTCGGCGCGCGCCTGGCGCACAAGTTGTCGCCGCGCCTGCTCAAGCGTCTGTTCGCCGCGCTGCTGTTCTGCGTTGGCCTGAGCTTTCTGATTTGAAACGAGAGGAATATGCATGCTGCCTTACCCGCAGATAGACCCCGTGGCCGTGGCCCTCGGGCCACTGAAAATCCACTGGTACGGCCTGATGTACCTGATCGGTATCGGCGGCGCCTGGTTGCTGGCTTCGCGCCGGCTCAACCGTTTCGACCCCACCTGGTCGCGTGAAAAGCTCTCCGACCTGGTGTTCTGGTTGTCGATGGGGGTGATCGTCGGCGGGCGCCTGGGTTACGTGCTGTTCTACGACCTGCATGCCTACCTGGCCAACCCGACGCTGATCTTCGAGGTGTGGAAGGGCGGCATGTCGTTCCACGGTGGCTTCATCGGCGTGATGCTGGCGGCGCTGTGGTTCGGCAAGCGCAACAACAAGTCGTTCTTCGAGCTCATGGACTTCGTCGCCCCGCTGGTGCCGATTGGCCTGGGTGCAGGGCGTATCGGCAACTTCATCAATGCCGAGCTGTGGGGCAAGGCAACCGACGTGCCGTGGGCGATGGTCTTCCCGCCGTTCAGCGACCCGGCCCAGTTGCCCCGTCATCCGTCGCAGCTGTACCAGTTTGCCCTGGAAGGTGTGGCATTATTCGTGATTCTCTGGTTGTACTCGCGCAAACCGCGCCCGACCATGGCCGTTTCCGGCATGTTCGCGCTGTTCTACGGGATTTTCCGGTTTATCGTGGAGTTCGTGCGAGTGCCTGACGCCCAGCTTGGCTACATCGCCTTCGGCTGGCTGACCATGGGTCAATTACTCTGCGTGCCGATGATCGCCGGTGGCCTGTTCTTGATCTGGTTGGCCTACAACCGCAAACCTACGGCAAAACCAGCCGTATGATTTTCACGGCAGGGGCGATCCCCCTGCCGTTCTTGTTACAGGAAAGTCATGAAACAGTATCTAGATCTGGTCCGCGACGTCATCGAAAACGGCACCCTGCAGGAAAACCGCACCGGCATCCGTACCATCAGCTTGCCAGGTGCCATGCTGCGTTTCGACCTGCAGAAGGGCTTCCCGGCTATCACTACCCGCAAGCTGGCGTTCAAGTCGGCAATCGGCGAGATGGTCGGCTTCCTGCGGGGCGTGAAAAACGCCGGTGAGTTCCGCGAGCTGGGCTGCAAGGTCTGGGACCAGAACGCCAACGAGAATGCCCAGTGGTTGGCCAACCCGTTCCGCCAGGGCCATGACGACCTCGGCGAAATATACGGCGTGCAATGGCGCCAGTGGCCGGGCTACAAGCGCGTTCCGCTGAACAACCCGGCAGCTATCGCGATGGCTGAAAAAGCCGGCTTCCGCAAGATTGCCCAGGACGAGGAAGACGGCCAGGCGTTCGTCATCCTGTACAAGGCCATCGACCAGGTACGTCAGTGCCTGGACACCATCGCCAACGACCCGGGCAGCCGCCGCATCCTGTTCCACGGCTGGAACTGCGCCCAGCTGGACGAAATGGCGCTGCCGCCGTGCCACTTGCTGTACCAGTTCCACCCGAACGTCGAGACCAGGGAAATCTCCCTGACCCTTTACATCCGTTCCAATGACCTGGGCCTGGGCACGCCGTTCAACCTGACCGAAGGCGCGGCGCTGCTGTCGCTGTTCGGCCGCCTGACCGGTTATACACCGCGCTGGTTCACCTACTTCATCGGCGACGCTCATGTGTACGAGAACCACCTGGACATGCTCAACGAGCAGCTCAAGCGCGAGCCGCTGGAAGCGCCGAAGCTGGTGATCAGCGACCGCGTGCCGGCGTTTGCCGAGACCGGCAGGTACGAGCCGGAGTGGCTGGAGAAGATCGAACCGAGCGACTTCAGCCTGGAAGGGTATGAGCACCACGCGCCGATGACGGCGCCGATGGCGGTTTGATCGACACGCCGGCAGCCCATCGCCGACGGTGATGGGCTGCGGGGCATCCTTCAGAGCGGAATGTTCGGCCCTCGGATGTCATTCGGCGGCGGTACATCCGGCACGCGCGGCAAGTGCGGTGGCGGCACGTCGGGCTTGAGGGTCACCGGTGGAACCACCGGCATGATGGTCGCATCATGGCCGCCAGCGACCAGCTCCAGCTCTTCGCTGCTGAGCGTGCGTGGGGTAGGCAGGGTTTCGCAAGGCATGGTTGTCACTCCTGTGTGGTCAGAGGTCACCGGTCCAACCGAACAGATCGTCAGGCCATTCGGGAAACTGCAGCGGCGGGTCGCTGGGGCGGTGCTCGCCGCCGCTTGCCTGTTCGGCTTCCTCTTCGCTCAGTTCACGTAGTGCGCCAAGGGTTGTGCTCATCGGTAGTACTCCCTGTTGAGAAAAGCCCCCCGATTATCTGCCCATCACCCACAGGTGACTGTAGGGCTGATGCCCTAGAAGCACAGTGCTATCAGTGGCCGTGGCTGCGGCCGACATGGGAGGGCTCGCCCTCAGGCACCGTGACCGCGCCGTTGACCTCCAACTGCTGCAAGATTGCGCATTCTGTGCCCTGGGCATTGCAGCGCCGACGCAATTCCATCAGTTGTTCCTGCAATGCGACCAACCCGTCGATGCGCGCCTGCACATGCTCGATGTGCTCGTCGATCAATGCATTGACGCTGCCGCATGAGCCTTCCGGGCTGTCGCGCAGGCGCAGCAGGCTGCGGATTTCGTCCAGGGTCATGTCCAAGGTGCGGCAGTTGCGGATGAAGGTCAGGCGCTCGACATGGGCCTGGGTGTACAGCCGATAGTTGCCGTCGGTGCGCGCCGGCTCCGGCAGCAGCTGTTCACGCTCGTAATAGCGGATGGTTTCCACGGCGCAGTCGGTGGCTTTGGCCAGTTCTCCGATCTTCATTGCGAAATCTCCAGCAAGTGGCTTGACCCTATAGTGGCTACAGGGTGTTCACTTGGCAACAGGCGTACATTAAGGATGACCCCATGAACCAGCCTGTCAGCCCCAACCATTCGCACGAGCACGACCACGACCACGCGCATGGCGGCGAGAGCCACTGCCACGACGCCCATGCTCACAGCTGCTGCGGCTCCAGTGCCGCACCGGCCCTCGTGCAACTGAGCGAAAAGGCCAGCGATACGGCCCGGCTCAGCCGTTTTCGTATTCAGGCCATGGACTGCCCCACCGAGCAGACGCTGATCCAGGACAAGCTGGGCAAGCTGGCCGGTATCGAGCAGCTGGAATTCAACCTGATCAACCGCGTGCTCGGCGTGCGCCACACCCTGGCCGGCACCGTCGACATCGAGCAGGCCATCGACAGCCTGGGCATGAAGGCTGAACCCTTGGCCGATGATCAGGAAGACAGCGCTGCCGCGCCACTACCGGTCAAAACCCGTTGGTTGCCGCTGGCGCTGTCCGGCGCTGCGGCGGTCGCTGCCGAAATCGTCCACTTCAGCGCCCTGGCACCGGAGTGGGTGGTGGCGGCGTTGGCGCTGGCGGCGATCCTCGGTTGTGGTTTAGGCACCTACAAGAAGGGCTGGATTGCCCTGAAGAACCGTAACCTCAACATCAACGCACTGATGAGCATCGCCGTGACCGGCGCCGTACTGATCGGCCAGTGGCCGGAGGCGGCGATGGTCATGGTGCTGTTCACCATCGCCGAATTGATCGAGACGCGCTCCCTGGACCGCGCCCGCAATGCCATTGGCGGGCTGATGCAGCTCACGCCGGACATGGCCACGGTGCAGCAGGCCGATGGCCAGTGGCGTGAGGTTGAAGTGCGCCAAGTGGCGCTCGGTGCGCAGGTACGGGTACGCCCCGGCGAGCGTATCGGCCTGGATGGCGAAGTGAGCAGTGGGCAATCCAGCGTCGATCAAGCGCCGATCACCGGCGAAAGCCTGCCAGTCGACAAGGCTGCAGGCGACAAGCTGTTCGCCGGCACCATCAACCAGGCCGGCGCCTTGGAATACCGTGTCACTGCAGCCGCAGGGCACTCCACTTTGGCGCGGATCATCAAAGCCGTCGAAGAAGCGCAGGGGGCCCGTGCACCTACCCAGCGTTTCGTCGATGCATTCTCGCGCATCTATACCCCGGTGGTGTTCGCCCTGGCTTTGGCGGTGGCGATCATCCCACCCCTGTTCCTGGCCGGCGCCTGGTTCGACTGGGTCTACCGCGCACTGGTACTGCTGGTGGTGGCGTGCCCGTGTGCGCTGGTGATTTCTACCCCTGTGACCATCGTCAGCGGCCTGGCTGCAGCTGCGCGCAAGGGTATCCTGATCAAGGGCGGCGTCTACCTGGAAGGGGGCCGCAAGCTGGACTTCCTGGCCCTGGACAAGACCGGCACCCTCACCCACGGCAAGCCGGTGCAAACCGATGCAAAGGTACTCGACCCGCTGTTCGAAGGCCGCGCCCAGGCACTGGCGGCCAGCCTGGCCGACCGCTCCGACCACCCGGTTTCAGCTGCCATTGCCCAGTTTGGCAAGGCGCAGGGGCTGGCCCTGAGTGAGGTCAGCGGCTTCGCCGCCCTGGCGGGGCGGGGCGTGCGCGGCGACATCGACGGCCACACCTACCACCTGGGCAACCATCGCCTGGTGGAGGAGTTAGGCCTGTGCTCGCCGCAGCTCGAAGCGCAACTGGATGAACTTGAGCGTCAGGGCAAGACCGTGGTGCTGTTGCTCGACCGCTCTGGGCCGCTGGCACTGTTTGCCGTGGCCGACACGGTCAAGGACACCAGCCGCCAGGCCATTGCCGAGTTGCACGCGCTGGGCATCAAGACGGTCATGCTGACCGGCGACAATCCGCATACCGCCCAGGCCATCGCTGCCCAGGTCGGCATCGACCGGGCCGAGGGCAACCTGTTGCCTGCCGACAAACTGACCACCATCGAGCAGCTGTATGCCCAGGGCCACCGGGTGGGCATGGTGGGGGACGGCATCAACGATGCGCCGGCCCTGGCCCGTGCCGAGATCGGGTTTGCCATGGCCGCTGCCGGTACCGACACCGCCATCGAGACCGCCGACGTGGCGCTGATGGATGACGACTTGCGCAAAATCCCGGCGTTCGTCAGGCTGTCGCGCCAAAGTGCGGCGATCCTGACGCAGAACATCGTTCTGGCGTTGGGCATCAAGGCCATATTCCTGGCGATCACCTTTGCCGGCATGGCCACCCTGTGGATGGCGGTGTTCGCCGACATGGGCGTCAGCCTGCTGGTGGTGTTCAACGGTCTGCGCCTGTTGCGCAAATGAGGTCATGCAATGCTGAGCGCCGAGCTCAAAGCTTTCTACATGGTGGCCCGCCTGGGCAGCATCACCCTGGCGGCGAAGAAGCTTGGGCTAAGCCAGCCGACGGTGACCACGCAGGTCCGTAACCTGGAGAGCCAGTACGCGGTAGAGCTGTTCTACCGCGGTGGCCGGCGCCTGGTGTTGAGCGAGGAGGGCGTGCGCCTGCTGCCGATGGTCAAGGCGCTGCTGCAGCAGGAGGCCGACATCGAGTTCGAACTGCGCAACAGCGGCCACTCCCAGGGTAGCCTGCGTATTGCCGCCACCGCGCCTTATTACATCCTCGACCTGGTGAAGATCTTCCGCGAGCGTCTGCCCCAGGTGGAAGTGGCGGTTGAGATCGGCAACTCGCAGCAGGTGCTGGAGATGCTCGAGGATTACCGTGTGGATATCGCCGCATCGTCGCAGTTGCTTGAAGACGCCCGCCTGGTACGGCGCGTGCTGGGGACCGACCCGCTGGTGGTGGCCATGCATCGCAATCATCCGTTGGCGCACCGCCAGGCGGTGTCCATCGACGTGGTGGCGGGGCACTGCCTGCTGATGCGCGAAAAGGGCTCGACCACTCGCAAGCTGACCGAACAGATGATGGCGGATGCCGGTGTGAAGGCCTCGGCGTTGCTGGAGATCGGCAGCCGCGAGTCGATCCGCGAGGCGGTGTTGCGCAATATCGGCATCAGCGTAATTGCCCGGCACGAGGTGCCGCACAACCCGGAGTTGCGAGTGCTGACGCTGGATAATGCACCGCTGATGCACGAGTACCTGTACTGCCTGAAGGAGCGGCGCCAGGCCCGACTGCCGGCGGCTTTCCTAGGGGTGGCGCAGGAAGTGGTGGGTTCACGGTTCTAGATGTGCGGCGGCCCTATCGCCGGCAAGCCCACTCCCACAGGTAGCCCACTGGCTTGGAGAGCTGTGGTGAACCTGTGGGAGCCGGCTTGCCGGCGATAGGGCCTCCAGGCCACTACAAAGTCTGCCTATACCACTATCACCCGCTTTTGCCTGAACGCCACAGAACCTTCGCACAGCCTTCCTAGCATGGCCCCATCCGTTCGATGAGGCCTCGCCATGAACCCCGCTACCCCAGGCGCACACATGAAAGTGCGCGGCATCCACAAGCGTTTCGGCGCCTTCACGGCGCTGAACGATGTCTCCCTGGATATCGCCGCCGGCGAACTGGTCTGCCTGCTCGGCCCTTCGGGTTGCGGCAAGACCACCCTGCTGCGCTGCATCGCCGGGCTTGAGCGCCAGGACCGTGGTGAGCTGTACATCGGCGAGCGCGATATCTCCGAACTGCCGCCCCAGGCCCGTGACTACGGCATCCTGTTCCAGTCCTACGCGCTGTTCCCCAACCTCACCGTCGAGGCCAACATCGCCTACGGCCTGGCCGGCAGCAGCCGTTACCAGAGCCGCCAGCGTGTGGCCGAAATGCTCGAACTGGTGGGCCTGGCCGGCAGCGAAAAGAAGTACCCCGGCCAGCTCTCCGGTGGTCAGCAGCAACGCGTGGCCCTGGCCCGCGCGCTGGCTCCGTCGCCTTCGCTGCTGTTGCTTGATGAGCCGATGTCGGCGCTGGATGCGCGTGTGCGTGAGCACCTGTGCACCGAGTTGCGCCAGTTGCAGCGCCAACTGGGCATCACCACGCTGATGGTCACCCACAACCAGGACGAAGCCATGCTCATGGCCGACCGCATCGCGGTGATGAACAACGGCCAGGTCGAGCAATACGCCACGCCGCAGGAGATCTACGATCAACCGGCCACGCCGTTCGTTGCCGAATTCGTCGGCCAGGGCAACTGGCTACCGTTCCAGCGCACTGGCGACAGCCATGCCCAGGTTGGCGCCATGCGCATGCGCCTGGCCCCCGGTGCGCCGCGTGCCAGCAGCGGCCGCTTGTTCTGCCGCCCGGAGGCGATCACCGTCAACCCGGTGATGCACGAAGAAAACCTGTTCCCGGCCAAGGTCCACGAAATCACTTTCCTCGGTAACCGCTGCCGCATGAGCTTCGAACTCGAAGCCCTGCCAGGGCATTGCCTGCTGGCCGAGCTGACCCCAGAAGCCATGCCGCGCCTGGGCTCGCAGGACATCTGGGTGGCGCTGCCGCCACAGAGCCTGCAGGTGTTTGCCTGAGATGGCCGCGCCAATGTCCCTGCCGCTCACCCAGGCCAAGCCCGCAGCGCGCAACGATGTCGCGCTGGGTGATCGGCTGTTCGTCGTCGGTGGCAAGAGCCTGCTGCTGATTCTGCTATTGCTGGCGGTGCTGATGCCATTGCTGGCGATCTTCTGGCGTGGCTTCAGTGGCGACGCCGGCCAGGGCGGCGGCCTGCTGGCGGCCCGTGAACTGTTTGCCAGCGAGAACTTCCACTGGCTGCTCGGCAATAGCCTGGCGGTGGCCTCCACCGTTGCCGCGATTGTGGTACCGCTGGCGTATCTGTTCGCTTACGCCTTGCAGCGTACGCTGATCCCGGCCAAAGGCGTGTGGCGGGGGATCTCGCTGCTGCCGCTGCTGGCGCCATCGATGTTGCCCGCCATTGCGCTGGTCTATCTGTTCGGTAACCAAGGGCTGCTGCGCGGGCTGCTCAGCGACAACATCTATGGCTTTTGGGGCATCGTCCTGGGCGAAGCCATCTACACCTTTCCGCATGCGCTGATGATCCTGCTCTCGTCCTTGTCGCTGGCCGATGCCCGCCTGTTCGATGCTGCCTCCAGCATGGGCGCCGGGCCGTGGCGGGCGTTTCGCAGCATTACCTGGCCGGCTACGCGCCAGGCCGTGTTCGCGGCGTTCTGCCTGGTGTTCACCCTCACCATCACCGACTTTGGAGTACCTGTGGTGGTCGGTGGCGATTATCAGGTGCTGGCGCTGGAGGCCTATAAAGCGGTGGTCGGCCAGCAGCAGTTCGGCCGTGGCGCGTTGATCGGCATGGTGCTGCTGGTGCCCGCCTTGCTGAGCTTTGCCGTCGACGCCTGGCTGCGCCGCCGCCAAGGCGATGCCATGAGCGGCCGTGCCCAGGCGTTCGAGCCCAAGCCCTCGCGCAGCCGTGATGCCTGCTACCTGGCCATCGTGATGCTGGTATGCGCAGTGCTGCTCGGGGTGATCGGCATGGCGGTGTACTCGTCGCTGGTCACCTTCTGGCCTTACAACATGACCTTGTCGCTCAAGCACTACATGTTCGAGGACACCGCAGGGGGTGGCTGGCTGGCGTATCGCAACAGCGTGACCATGGCCATCGCCACGGCGCTGATCGGCAGCCTGGTGATCTTTGCGGGTGCCTACCTGATGGAGAAGACCCAGGGCCAGCGCCTGCTCAACCAAGCCCTGCGCCTGCTCAGCTTCATCCCCATGGCGGTGCCCGGCCTGGTGCTGGGGCTGGGTTATGTCTTCTTCTTCAACCTCAACGGCAACCCATTGCATGTGTTCTACGGCAGCATGGGGCTGCTGGTGGTGTGCACCATCGCCCATTACCTGACCACTGCGCAGATGACCGCCACCACCGCGCTACGCCAGCTCGACGGTGAGTTCGAGGCCGCCGCGCTGTCACTCAAGGCGCCGCTGTACAAGCACTTCGTGCGGGTCACCGTGCCGATCTGCCTGCCCGCGTTGCTGGACATCATCCGCTACCTGTTCGTCTCGGCGATGACCACCGTCTCGGCAGCGATCTTCCTGTACAGCCCCGACACCATCCTTGCCGCCGTCGCCGTGCTGAACATGGACGATGCCGGTAACGTCGGCGGCGCTGCCGCCATGTCCACCCTGATTCTGCTGACCAGCGCCACTGCCTCCTTGTTGCTGGCCGGTGCATCCCGCGGCCTGCTGCGCCGCTCCCAGGCCTGGCGCCAGCGCGCGCCTGGCCATTGACCGACTGCCCACACTGACAGGAACCGCATCATGTTCAAGCCCCTCGCACTTGCCGCTGCCGTATCCGCCGTATTCAGCCTGCAGGCTTCGGCCGCCAGCACGCAGCTGACCGTCTACACCGCCCTGGAAGCCGAGCAGCTCAGGAGCTACAAGCAAGCCTTCGAAAAGGCCAACCCGGACATCGAGATCAAGTGGGTGCGTGACTCCACCGGCATCATCACGGCCAAGCTGCTGGCCGAGAAAGACCGCCCGCAGGCGGACGCGGTGTGGGGCCTGGCTGCCTCCAGCCTGGCCATTCTCGACCAGAATGGCATGCTCGAAGCCTACGCACCGAAGGACCTTGGCAAGATCTCCGCCAACTACCGCGACGCCGCCAACCCGCCGGCCTGGGTCGGCATGGACGTGTGGGCGGCGACCATCTGCTTCAACACCATCGAGGCCGAGAAGCAGGGCCTGAGCAAACCGGTGAGCTGGCAGGACCTGACCAAGCCGGAGTACAAGGGCAAGATCGTCATGCCCAACCCGGCCTCGTCCGGCACCGGCTTCCTGGACGTGAGCGCCTGGCTGCAGACCTTCGGCGAACCGCAGGGCTGGGCCTACATGGATGCTCTGCACCAGAACATCGGCCAGTATGTCCACTCCGGTTCCAAGCCGTGCAAGCTGGCGGCGGCGGGCGAATTCCCCATCGGTATTTCGTTCGAGTATCCGGCCGTGCAGCTCAAGCGCCAGGGTGCCCCGTTGGACATCGTATTGCCCAAGGAAGGGCTAGGCTGGGAGATCGAGGCGACCGCGCTGATCAAAGGCTCGCCGAAGGCCGAAGCCGCCAAGCGGCTGGCCGACTTCTCGGCAAGCCCTGCGGCCATGGAGCTGTACAAGGAAAACTTCGCCGTGCTCGCCGCCCCGGGCATCGCCAAGCCGCAGACCGAGCTGCCGGCCGACTATGAACAGCGGCTGATCAAGAACGATTTCGCCTGGGCCTCCAGGCACCGTGACGAGATCCTGGCCGAGTGGCGCAAGCGCTATGACGGCAAGTCGGAGAAGGTCGCTCAGCAGTAATTGGCCGATGGACGATATCCCGGCTGCCTGAGCCGGCCTCTTCGCGGGCAAGCCTGCGCCTGTAGGAGCGGGCTTGCCCGCGAAGAGGCCCTGACCGGCACCCTCAAATCTGCAAAACCAGTGCCTCCAGCTGTTCCTGCCGCTCAGCCTGATTCACCCGCGCCCCCGGGTTGAGCGTCGACCACTGCGGATGCGCCCGCGCCTTGTTCAAAGCCTCGGGCAGCTTGCCTTCGCGCCAGGCTTTTTCATCCAGCTCACCGAGGCGAATGCTGTTCTGCGCGGCATGCCCACGGCTGTCCAGCGCAGCCATCAACTGTTGCTGGCGCAGGGCCAACAGCCGCAGCACTGTATCGTCCACGGTCAGCTCTCGCTGCCCCTTCAGTTTGCCCATCAGCCGTGAGCCATAATTGCGTGCGGTCTGCAGCGCCCCCCCGGCAATGGCGCCGGCCAGCGCGGCAGCCCCTAGCGTCAGGCCGCCGACCAGCAAGTCGACGCCCGCTCCGGCCGCAGCCCCCGCCGCCACGCCGCTGCCCAGGCGTACGCCGAGCAACTTCAACGTTTCCGGGTTGAACAAGTCATCGCCCCAGCGCCCGTCCAGCAACGGCAGGTCAGCGGCATTGGCATCCTCGCGGCGAAACGCATAGAGCTTGAGCAACGCTTCTACACAGCGCTGTTCACGCTGGCGTACATCCTGGCGCAGTGCTTCGATAGCCTGAGCCTCGGCAGCAGGTTCGGCTGCAACGCTGCGCCGGCAAGCGGCGCAGTCCAGCAGCAACTCGGCGATCAGCCGCTTGCCGCTTTGTTGGCGGGCGAGGCGTTGCGCCTGTTGGTCGTCGATCAACCGTTGCAGGGCCGGGCGGGCGTCCTCCAGCAGCAAGGCCAGGCTTTCGTAAAGGCGGCGTTCGCCATCTTCCGGGGGCGCCACGCTGTCGAACCGCACCAGCGCATGCAGGCCCAGGCGGGCCAGGGCATCACGCCATTCGGGCTCGCGGTGCTGGCTGCTGGCGACGAAGTTGAGCACCGGCAGCAGCGGTTTGCCGCAACTGGCCAGCACTTCCAGTTCGTCGCGGTACTTGGCCAGCACCGGCTCGCGGGCGTCGATCACATACAGCCCGGCGTTGCTGGCCAGCAACTGGCGCAGCACCTTGGCCTCCTGCTCGAAGCGCTGGCGCGCCTCGCTGCCTTGCAGAAAGCGCTCCAGGCGAGCCGGGCCGTCGAGGCGCTCGCCCGGGCGCTCCAGGCGCTCCAGGTAATCGAGCAGGGCAATGGCATCTTCCAGGCCAGGGGTGTCGTAGAGTTCGAGCAGCGCTTCGCCGTCCACCGACAGGCGTGCGCCTTCGACGTGGCGAGTGGTGCTTGGGCGATGGGAGACCTCGCCGAAGCCCACATCGCGGGTAAGCGTGCGCAGCAACGAGGTCTTGCCGACATTGGTGTGGCCGACCACGGCCAGTTTCAGCGGCTCAGTCATGGCCATGCTCCAGCCAGGTCAGCGGTGAGGTTTCAGCGTGGGGCAGGCCGAGGCGGTCCAGTGCTTCGTGCCAGTCGCCCAGGCGCTCGGCGTCCAGGGCCTGGCCGGGTGCCGCCTGCAGTAACCAGATGCGCGTGGCCGCGGCGTTGCGCGCCAGCTCCGCCAGCAATGCCAGGCTGCCACGGTCGGGCGAGCGGCGGGGGTCGCAGGCGATGGCCAGGCGCGCCGGGGGGAAGCGGCTGAGCTGTTCCAGCAGGCGATTGCGCGATTCGCGGCTGTCGAGCACGCCGGCATCGGTCACACTTTTGGGCAGCGCAGGTGGCCATGGGCGCTGGTCGTCCAGCTCCAGCCCGACCAGCAGGGCACCGCTGCTGCCGGTTTCCAACTGGCCGGCCTCGAACTGCGGCAGGGCTTGCGGGGCTGCGTCCTGCACGCCGATACGCTCACTGCGTGGCATCAGTGCTTCGCGCAGTTGGGCGTAACCGGGCAGGCTGAGGTCCAGGGCCAGGCGTTCACGACCCTGGCGCCAGCGCCACAGGCACAGCCCGGCCAGTATCAGGCGCGGCAGCAGGCCATACACCAGTACCACGCCGAGCAACCAGCTGGCCCAGGCCTGGCGGGCCACATCCAGAGCCGGCAGGGCGTCGCCGCTGGTGCGGATCATGCTCTCGTCCGGCACGGCGAAGCCGAGCAGCGAGGGCAGCGCGCCGAGGGTTTGAGTCAGCTGTACAAAGGGCTCTGCAGCGAGCAGGGTGGTTTCCCAGACGAAGCCATAGCGCCGGGTGGCGAGCAGCGCCAGCAGCAGCGCCAGCGCACTGAGCATGGCCAGGGCCCATAAGCTGTGCACCAGCAGGCCCAACAGCCAACGGTTCAGGCGCTGGCGTTGCAACAGCACCAGCAATGCTGGCGCCAGGTGCGCGGCCTTGGCATCGCGGGCAAAACGTTCGCTCAGCCACAACCACAGGCGCCCAAGGCTGGCGCCGTGTTCGCCGCTCAAGATAAGGCCCGCAGCCCAACCCAGCAGCATCAGCAGGTTCAGCCCGAGCAGGCTGCCCAACGCCCAGAATACGTTGACCGGGCGCTGCCCATCGCCAAGGGCGGCAAAGGCCAGGCCCGCGCCGCTGATCACGGCCAGCAGCAGCAACGCCAGCAGCGCCAGGCGCGCGCCTTGCTTCCAGTGAAGCAGGGCGGTGGTCATGCCGTCACGTTCGGCCAGGAACAGTGCGCGCGCCTCTATGCGCGTGGCCAGGTCGCCACCCTGTTGGCGTGCGTGGCGGTTGGCTTCCTGGTCCTCCAGGGGGCCGGCGTGTTCCTCGCGCAGGCGTACCGCTTCGGTGAGCCAGCGCGTGTCCAGTGGAGTCGGTCCAGTCACAAGGTCTTCCATTGCACGGTTCAGGGCAGAAGCATAACCCACCGCGGGTTTGCTATCCTCGCCGGCATGACCACTTCACTTCCCCTCAGCCTGATTGCGGCGCTCGCCGAGAACCGCGTGATCGGCATCGACAACTCCATGCCCTGGCACTTGCCGGGGGACTTCAAGTACTTCAAGGCCACCACCCTGGGCAAGCCGATCATCATGGGCCGCAAGACCTGGGACTCGCTCGGCCGGCCGCTGCCGGGGCGTTTGAATATCGTGGTCAGCCGCCAACCGGGCCTGCAACTGGCCGGCGCCGAGGTTTTCGCCTCGCTGGAAGACGCAATTGTGCGCGCCGAGCAGTGGGCACGCGTACAGGGCGTGGAGGAGCTGATGCTGATCGGCGGCGCGCAGCTGTATGCACAGGCGCTGGAGAAGGGCGTGGTGAGCCGCATGTACCTGACCCGGGTGGAGCTTGAACCGGAAGGCGATGCGTGGTTCCCCGCGTTCGACAAGGGGCAGTGGCAACTGGCATCGAGTGAAGCGCAGGCAGAGGCCGGCAAGCCTGCGTATCACTTCGAGGTGTGGAACAAGGTGTGATGCTGCTGGGGCCGCCTTAGCGGCCCCAGCTGTTTCAGGAGTGGCTCAACTCGGCGTGCTCATCGTCAGCCAGCACAGCCTTGTCGGTCTCCTTGAGCAGTTGGCTGGTCACCACGCCTGCGGTCATCGAGCCATTGACGTTCAACGCCGTGCGGCCCATGTCGATCAACGGCTCGACCGAAATCAGCAGAGCCACCAGTTCTACCGGCAGGCCCATGGCTGGCAGCACGATCAGCGCCGCGAAGGTTGCACCACCGCCCACGCCGGCAACGCCTGCCGAGCTGAGTGTGACGATGGCCACCAAGGTTGCGATCCACAGCGGGTCGAAGGTGTCGATGCCCACTGCCGGGGCCACCATCACCGCCAGCATCGCCGGGTACAGGCCCGCGCAGCCGTTCTGGCCAATGGTCGTACCGAACGATGCGCTGAAGCTGGCGATCGACTGAGGCACGCCCAGGCGACGGGTCTGGGCCTCGATGTTCAGCGGGATGCTGGCTGCGCTGGAGCGGCTGGTGAAGGCGAAGGTCAGCACCGGCCACACCTTGCGGAAGAAGCGCAGCGGGCTGACGCCGGTGGCGGCGAGGATGATGCCGTGCACCACGAACATCAGGCCCAGGCCGATGTACGACACCACCACGAAGCTGCCCAGTTTGAGGATGTCATCCAGGTTGGAGCTGGCCACGACCTTGGTCATCAGCGCCAGCACGCCGTACGGGGTAAGTTTCATCACCACGCGCACCAGGCGCATTACCCAGGCTTGCAGGGTGTCGATGGCCGACAGGGCGCGCTGGCCTTTCTCGGCATCGTCCTTGATCAGTTGCAGCGCGGCCAGGCCTACGAACACGGCGAAGATCACCACGCTGATGATCGAGGTTGGTTTGGCCCGTGCCAGGTCGCCCACCGGGTTGCTCGGGATGAACGACAGCAGCAATTGCGGGATGTTGAGGTCCGCGACCTTGCCCGCGTAATCACTGTGGATAACTTGCATGCGCGCGCTTTCCTGGGCGCCGGCGACCAAACCTTCGGCGCTAAGGCCGAACAGGTTGGTCAGCACGATGCCGATCAGCGCGGCGATGGCGGTGGTCAGCAGCAGCGTGCCGATGCTCAGCACGCTGATGCGGCCGAGCGATGAAGCATTGTGCAAGCGCGCCACGGCGCTGAGGATCGAGGCGAAGATCAGCGGCATGACGATCATCTGCAGCAGGCCGACGTAGCCGTTACCGACCAGGTCGAGCCAGCCGATGGTGGCTTTCAGCACCGGGTGGCCAGCACCGTAAATGGTGTGCAGCACCAGGCCGAAACCTACGCCCAGTGCCAGGCCGAGCAGGACCTTCTTGGCCAGGCTCCAGTCGGTACGGCGGGTTTGCGCCAGGCCCAGCAGCAGGGCCAGGAACGCCAGCAGGTTGAGAGACAGCGGCAGGTTCATTGAAGCTCCAGGAAAAAGCAGAAGAGGCATCGCCTCTGTGAGCGATTGCGAACGGAAATGCTAACAGCCTGAAAAGAAACGAATTTATACCCAAAAGTAATTTGCTTAGTCGTTTATGGAATAACAAGTTGTCGCAGATAGCAATGCACACGACGTTTACAACTTTATGAGCGTCGCTGTGGCGTCCCGCTTGGCTGAGACATTGGTCTAGTTTTTCCCGATCATTTCAGGAGATTCGCACATGACGTTCGCTCCGAAAGCCTTGGCCGTCGCTTTGTCGCTGCTGTTCAGTATCGAAACCTGGTCGACCGAACTTACCCATTGGCCTGCCGAGGCGGCCAAGCAGCTCGACACGATGATTGCCGCCAATGCCAACCAGGGTCACTACGCGGTGTTCGACATGGACAACACCAGCTACCGCTACGACCTTGAGGAAGCGCTGCTGCCGTTCATGGAAAACAAAGGGCTGCTGAGCCGGGACAAGCTTGACCCGTCGCTGAAGCTGATTCCATTCAAGGACACCGCGGAGCACAAGGAGAGTCTGTTCAGTTATTACTACCGCCTGTGCGAAGTCGACGACATGGTCTGCTACCCGTGGGTTGCCCAGGTTTTTTCGGGCTTTACCCTCAAAGAACTCAAAGTTCAGGTCGATGAGCTGATGGCTTCCACCAGGCCAATCCCCACCACCTACTCAGAAGGGGATCAGGTCAAACCGATCGAAGTGCAGCCACCCAAGGTCTTCACCGGCCAGACCGAGCTGTTCAACAAGCTGATGGAGAACGGCATCGAGGTCTACGTGATCTCTGCTGCCTCCGAAGAGTTGGTGCGGATGGTCGCCTCGGACCCCAAATACGGCTACAACGTGAAGCCTGAGAACGTGATCGGCGTCAGCCTGCTGCTCAAGGACCGCGCCAGCGGCCAGTTGACCACGGCACGCAAGCAGATCACTGCAGGGCATTACGATGCCAAGGCCAACGAAGGCCTGGAGCTGACCCCTTACCTGTGGACCCCGGCGACCTGGATGGCGGGCAAGCAAGCGGCAATCCTCACCTACATCGATGAATGGAAAAAACCCGTGCTGGTTGGCGGCGACACCCCGACCAGCGATGGCTATATGCAATTCCATGGTGTGGATGTGGGCAAGGGCGGCATCCACCTGTGGATAAACCGCAAGGCCAAGTACATGGACCAGTTGAACGGGATGATCGCCAAGAACGCAGCGGCCCAGGCGAAGGAAGGGTTGCCGGTGACGGCCGACAAGAACTGGGTGATCGTGACGCCGGAGCAGATTCAGTAGGCCGTTTGCCGCCTGTAGCGGCGCCATCGCCGGCAAGCCGGCTCCCACAGCTAATCACAGTATTTGAAGGCTGTGGAGTACCTGTAGGAGCCGGCTTGCCGGCGATAGGGCCGGAACAGGCATAAAAAAACCGGCGCTCAGGGCGCCGGTTCTTCATTCACACCAGAAGTGCCTCACAGCCCTTCGAGCATCGCCTTGTTACGCACAGCACCCTTGTCGGCACTGGTCGCCAGCAGCGCGTAGGCCTTCAGTGCGGTGGTCACCTTGCGCGGGCGCACTTCGGCCGGTTTCCAGCCTTTTTTGTCCTGCTCGGCACGGCGCGCAGCCAGCTCTTCGTCGCTGACCTGCAGGTTGATCGAGCGGTTAGGGATATCGATCAACACCTTGTCGCCGTCGCGCACCAGGCCGATGGCGCCGCCGGCAGCGGCTTCCGGCGAAGCGTGGCCGATCGACAGGCCGGAAGTACCGCCCGAGAAGCGGCCGTCGGTGAGCAGGGCGCAGGCTTTGCCCAGGCCTTTGGATTTCAGGTACGACGTCGGGTAGAGCATCTCCTGCATGCCCGGGCCGCCCTTCGGGCCTTCATAACGGATGATGACGATGTCGCCAGCTTTGACTTCGTCGGCGAGGATGCCGCGCACAGCGCTGTCCTGGCTTTCGAAGATCTTCGCGTTGCCTTCGAACACGTGGATCGACTCATCCACACCGGCGGTTTTCACCACGCAGCCGTCGAGGGCAATGTTGCCGTACAGCACGGCCAGGCCGCCTTCTTGCGAATAGGCGTGCTCGAAGCTGCGGATGCAGCCGTTTTCACGGTCGTCGTCGAGGGTTTCCCAACGGGTCGACTGGCTGAAGGCCGTCTGGGTCGGGATGCCCGCCGGGCCTGCCTTGAAGAAGGTGTGCACGGCTTCGTCATCGGTCTGGGTGATGTCCCACTTGGCGATGGCTTCTTCCATGCTGGCGCTGTGCACGGTCGGCAGGTCGGTGTGCAACAGGCCGCCACGGGCCAGCGAGCCGAGGATGCTGAAGATGCCGCCGGCGCGGTGGACGTCTTCCATGTGGTACTTCTGGATGTTCGGCGCCACTTTGCACAGCTGCGGCACCTTGCGCGACAGGCGGTCGATGTCACGCAGGTCGAATGCCACCTCGCCTTCCTGGGCTGCGGCCAGCAGGTGCAGGATGGTGTTGGTCGAACCGCCCATGGCGATGTCGAGCATCATGGCGTTTTCGAACGCCTTGAAGTTGGCGATGCTGCGCGGCAGTACCGACTCGTCGTTCTCGCCGTAGTAGCGCTTGCACAGCTCGACGATGGTGCGGCCGGCAGTAAGGAACAGCTGCTCACGGTCGGCGTGGGTGGCCAGGGTCGAACCGTTGCCCGGCAGGGCCAGGCCCAGTGCTTCGGTCAGGCAGTTCATCGAGTTGGCGGTGAACATGCCCGAGCAGGAACCGCACGTCGGGCAGGCGCTGCGCTCGTACTCGGCTACCTTCTCGTCGGACGCCGTGGAGTCGGCGGCGATCACCATTGCGTCGACCAGGTCCAGGCCGTGGCTGGCCAGCTTGGTCTTGCCGGCTTCCATCGGGCCGCCGGAGACGAAAATTACCGGAATGTTCAGCCGCAGGGCGGCCATCAGCATGCCGGGGGTGATCTTGTCGCAGTTGGAAATGCACACGATGGCGTCGGCGCAGTGCGCGTTGACCATGTATTCCACGGCGTCGGCGATGATTTCGCGGCTGGGCAGGGAATACAGCATGCCGTCATGGCCCATGGCGATGCCGTCGTCGACCGCAATGGTGTTGAATTCCTTGGCCACGCCACCGGCGCGTTCGATTTCGCGGGCAACCAGCTGGCCCAGGTCCTTCAGGTGCACGTGCCCCGGGACGAACTGGGTGAACGAGTTGGCGATGGCGATGATCGGTTTCTTGAAATCGTCGTCCTTCATGCCGGTGGCGCGCCACAGGGCACGGGCGCCGGCCATGTTGCGGCCGTGGGTGGAAGTCTTGGAACGGTAATCAGGCATGAAGCACTCCTGGCGGCTTGATCAGGTCACAAAAAAGGGAAGTGAGCTTCTCTTGTCCTATGCGCCTTAGGCCGGTTGCCACTGGCACGGATGGGGCCGAAAACATCACGGGATCGCCGTGTGCTCGACCAGAGCTCATAAACCCGCCGGGGATGACTGGCGATGAATAGCCCGATTCTACACCGCTGGCGCGGCGAGGGAATGGCGATGTGTCTGGGCGGTGGCTTGGCCGCATGGCCGGTAGTGTGTAGGACGGTTCTGAAACGCTGTGCCAGGGGCTGACCTGCAGGCCCAAGCCTGACTATGATCCGCCCGCCGCATGTGCGGCTTCACGAGATACCACCTCAATGGACCTTCCCAGTTTCAGTTCATACCGAACTCGCAAATTGGCACTGAGCGCGCCGCCGCCAGGGCTTCCGAAGGCTTGAGCCCGCGTGGCTGAGGTTTGCGGGTGCCTGCGTCGGCGCCTGGAGAACTTCATGCAACATCTGTCCGACACCCTCGTTTCCCCACTCGACCTGCGCCAGGCTGCCCAGGCGCGACGCGACGATTTTCTTCACCCTGAAGGCTACCCCGAAGGCACGGCGGGTTACCTGATGACCAGCGAGTATTCCTGCCTGGACGCCGGCCTCAGCGCCAGCCAGGCCATCGACATGCTGCGCCGCGAGGCCGCCGATGCCGAAACCATCTATCAATCCTACGTGCTCGACGGGCAGCGCAACCTGCTGGGTACGCTGTCCCTGCGCGAGCTGATCCTGGCCGCGCCGGATGCCCCGATCGAGCAGATCATGGTGCACAAGGTCATCTGCGTCTGTACCTCGACGCGCCAGGAGGAGGTGGCCCGGTTGATCCGCAAGCATGATCTGTTGGCCGTGCCGGTGCTGGACGAAGCCGGGCGGCTGGTGGGCCTGGTGACCTGCGACGATGCACTCGACGTGGTCGTCGAGGAGGCTACCGAGGACTTCCACAAGGGCGCATCCATTACCAACCACGTCGGCAACCTCAGGCATGCCACTGTCAGCCTGCTGTACCGCAAGCGGGTGTTGTGGCTGGTGCTGCTGGTGTTCGGCAATTTGTTCTCGGGGGCCGGGATAGCGGCATTCGAGGACACCATCGCTGCGCACATCGTGCTGGTGTTCTTCCTGCCGCTGCTGGTGGATAGCGGCGGTAATGCCGGGGCGCAGTCGGCCACCTTGATGGTGCGGGGGTTGGCGACGGGCGAGGTGGTCATGCGTGACTGGCTGCGCATGCTGGGGCGTGAATGCGGCGTGGCGCTGGCGCTGGGCGGCACCATGGCGGTGGCAGTGGCATCGCTGGGTGCGCTGCGAGGCGGGGCGGACATTGCAGTGATCGTTGCCAGCAGCATGCTGGTGATCGTGTTGCTGGGCAGCCTGATTGGCATGAGCCTGCCGTTCATGTTCACCAAGCTCAAGCTCGACCCGGCGACGGCCAGCGGGCCGCTGGTGACCTCGATCGCCGACGCGGCGGGGGTGCTGGTGTACTTCGCGATCGCTTCGTACGTGCTGGATATCTGAGATGGCCCTGGGGCTGCACGGCAGCCCAGGGTTCGCTGATCAGCTGTTGGGCAGCAACCGGCAGGTGATGCTCTTGATGTAGCGGGTTTCGGCGATCGCCGGGTGTACCGGGTGGTCCGGGCCCTGACCACCGCGCTCGAGCAACTGCAGGTTGCGGTCCAGGTGGCGGGCGCTGGTCAGCAGGATGTTGTTCAGGTCGTCCTCAGGCAGGTGCATGGAGCACGAGGCGCTGACCAGGATGCCGTCCTTGGTCAGCATGCGCATGGCCTGTTCGTTGAGACGACGGTAGGCCGCTTCACCGTTTTTCAGGTCTTTCTTGCGCTTGATGAACGCGGGTGGGTCGGCAATGATCACGTCGAAGCGCTCTTCGGCGGCCTTCAGCTCGCGCAGCGCCTCGAACACGTCGCCTTCGATGCAGGTCACTCTTTCGCTGATGCCGTTGAGCGTGGCGTTGCGCTCGACGCCGTCCAGGGCAAAGCCCGAAGCATCCACGCAGAACACTTCGCTGGCGCCGAAAGCGCCGGCCTGCACGCCCCAGCCACCGATGTAGCTGAACAGGTCGAGCACACGCTTGCCCTTGACGTAGGGTGCCAGGCGCGCACGGTTCATGCGGTGGTCATAGAACCAGCCGGTTTTCTGCCCTTCGCGCACCGGGGCTTCGAACTTGACGCCGTTCTCTTCCAGCGCGACCCAGTCCGGCACTTCGCCATAGACGGTTTCGACATAGCGCGGCAGGCCTTCGGCATCCCGCGCGGCGGAGTCGTTCTTGAACAGGATGCCGCTCGGCTTGAGGACTTGGACCAGGGCGGCGATCACGTCGTCCTTGTGCAGTTCCATGGTGGCCGAGGCCAGCTGGACCACGAGAATGTCGAAGAAACGGTCGACCACCAGGCCCGGCAGCAGGTCGGAGTCGCCGTAGACCAGGCGGTAGCACGGCTTGTCGAACAGGCGCTCACGCAGCGACAGTGCGACGTTGAGGCGGTGCACCAGCAGCGACTTGTCCAGCGGCAGCTTGATGTCGCGCGACAGCAGGCGGGCGCAGATCAGGTTGTTCGGGCTCAGGGCCACGATACCCAGCGGCTTGCCGTTGGCAGCCTCGAGAACCGCCTGTTGACCGGCCTGGAAGCCTTGCAGCGGGGTCGCGGTAACATCGACTTCATTGCTGTAGACCCACAGGTGGCCGGCGCGCAGGCGGCGGTCGGCATTGGCTTTGAGGCGAAGGCTGGGCAGGGACATGACGTCGCTCCGGGAAAAAAGAGCGGGAGTATAGCGTGTTGGCCTGTGGATCGGTGCAGGGCACGACAAAGTGCTGGCACCTGCGCTGGCAAGCGCGCGCTCACAGGGACTGCAGCACAGCCCCTGGGTTAGAATCCCCGGTCCCCAACGAGTGTGTACGCATGTCCCAAGAACTCAGCGCCGAACAGATCCAGCAAGCCTTGCAAGGCATTACCATTCCGCCGCAGCCGCAGATCATGGTCGACCTGCAGTTCGAGCAGTACATGCCCGACCCGGACCTGGAAACCATCGCCAAGCTGATTTCCCAAGACCCGGGCCTGTCCGGTGCACTGCTCAAGTTGGTCAACTCGCCGCATTTCGGCCTGGCCAACAAGATCGGCTCGATCCAGCGCGCAGTAAACCTGCTGGGCAGCCGCTCGATCATCAACCTGATCAATGCCCAGTCGATCAAGGGCGAGATGAGCGACGAGACCATCGTCACCCTCAACCGCTTTTGGGACACCGCTCAGGATGTGGCCATGACCTGCCTTACGCTGGCCAAGCGCACCGGCCTGCAGGCGGCGGACGAGGCCTACACGCTGGGGCTGTTCCATGACTGTGGCGTGCCGCTGATGCTCAAGCGCTTCCCCAATTACATGGAGGTGCTGGAAGCGGCCTACGCCAAGGCCGACGCGGATACCCGTGTGGTCGATACCGAGAACCGCACCTTCAACACTAACCATTCGGTGGTCGGCTACTTCACAGCCAAGTCCTGGCGCCTGCCGGAGCACATCAGCTCGGCCATTGCCAACCACCACAACGCCTTGGCGGTGTTCCGCGAGGAATCGTCGCGCAACGCCCAGAGCCAACTAAAGCACCTGCTTGCGGTGCTGAAGATGGCCGAACACATCTGTGCGTCGTACCGGGTGTTGGGCAACCAGGGCGTCGACCACGAATGGAACGCAGTCGGCCCACTGGTACTCGACTATATCGGTTTGTCGGAGTACGACTTCGAGAACCTCAAACAGAACATTCGCGAACTGGGCGGGCATTGATTCATGCCGGAATTACCTGAAGTCGAAACGACCCGGCGCGGTATCGCGCCGCATCTGCAAGGCCAGCGCGTCAGCCGTGTGGTGGTGCGTGACCGGCGCTTGCGCTGGCCGATCCCGGAAGACCTGGATATCCGGTTGTCCGGGCAGCGGATCGTCAGCGTCGAGCGGCGCGCAAAGTACCTGCTGATCAATGCCGAGGTGGGTACCTTGATCAGCCACCTGGGGATGTCGGGCAACCTGCGCCTGGTGGAACTCGGGGTGCCAGCGGCCAAGCATGAGCACGTCGACATCGAACTGGAGTCGGGGTTGATGCTGCGCTACACCGACCCGCGCCGCTTTGGCGCCATGCTCTGGAGCCTCGACCCGCTCAACCACGAGTTGCTGTTGCGCCTGGGGCCAGAGCCGCTGACCGACCTGTTCGACGGTGAGCGCCTGTTCCAGCTGTCACGCGGGCGTTCGATGGCGGTCAAGCCGTTCATCATGGATAACGCGGTGGTGGTGGGGGTGGGCAACATCTACGCGACCGAGGCCTTGTTTGCCGCCGGTATCGACCCGCGCCGGGAAGCGGGCGGCATTTCGCGGGCGCGTTACCTGAAGCTGGCCATCGAAATAAAGCGCGTGCTGGCAGCCGCCATCGAGCAGGGCGGCACCACCTTGCGCGACTTTATTGGCGGCGACGGGCAGCCGGGGTACTTCCAGCAGGAACTGTTCGTGTACGGCCGCGGCGGGATGCCGTGCAAGTTATGCGGGACGACCTTGCGCGAAGTGAAGCTGGGCCAGCGGGCCAGCGTCTATTGCCCGCGCTGCCAGCGCTGAAGCAACCGGCCCTGTCGTCGGCAAGCCGGTGACAGGGCCATCGCAAGCCAGAAGGGCTCAGTCCTTACCGGTAATCCGGCGGTACTTGGCCATCAGCTGTTCTTCGCTTTCCGGGTGCGCTTCATCCAGTGGGATGCAGTCGACCGGGCAGACCTGCTGGCATTGCGGCTCGTCATAGTGACCAACGCACTGGGTGCACAGGTTAGGGTCGATCACGTAGATCTCTTCGCCTTGGGAGATAGCCTCGTTCGGGCACTCGGGTTCGCAGACGTCGCAGTTGATGCAATCGTCGGTGATGATCAGGGACATGGGGACTCCGGCCGGGGCTCTCGGCCCGGGCATGTTCAACGCAATGGGCACAATTGTGCCGCATTCGCGCCCGCAGTGCACGCGGGCGCGATAATCAGCAGTCTGGCTTACTTCTTGAAGCGTTCAGTCAGTGCTTCAGCCACCACCGGGTGGACAAACTTGGTGATGTCGCCCCCCAACGCAGCAATTTCCCGGACCAGGGTCGAGGAAATGAACGAATAACGCTCCGACGGCGTAAGGAAGAGGCTTTCGACGTCGGGCGCCAGTTGCCGGTTCATGTTCGCCAGCTGGAACTCGTATTCGAAGTCGGACACCGCGCGCAGGCCACGAAGGAAGACGTTGGCGCCCTGTTCCTTGGCGAAATGCGCCAGCAGCGAAGAGAAGCCGATGACTTCGACATTGGGCAGGTGCTTGGTGACCTCACGGGCCAGCGCTACCCGTTGTTCCAGCGGGAACAGGGGGTTTTTCTTCGGGCTGGCCGCCACTGCGATGATCACGTGGTCGAACAACCGCGAGGCGCGCTCGACCAGGTCGCCATGGCCTTTGGTAATGGGGTCGAAAGTACCCGGGTACAACACTCGGTTCATCGCGTCATCCTGGCTTGGAGTGCGTTGGGGAGTCGGATGTTAGCGCAGCGATAGCGCCCGGCCAAGTCATGCGGCCAGCTGATGGCACTATAGACAGCGCGGGCATTTGTTGTCATGCACTGTGTGCCAGCCGTGCGAGCAGGGCGTCGGTGAGCCCGGCGCGGATGGTTGCCCCGGCCTCAGCGGATGAACAATTTGTAGACAAGGCGCTGCAAGGCCTTGCCGTACGGGGGGTAGATCAACCGGGCTGCATTCAGGCGCTGCTTGGCCAGCACCGCCTTGGCTTTGCTGAAGGTCAGAAAACCGTCGTGGCCGTGGTAGTGGCCCATGCCGGAGGGGCCGATGCCGCCGAATGGCAGGTCGTCCTGGGCCACCTGCAGCAAGGTGTCATTCAGGCAAACGCCGCCGGAGTGGCTGTGTTGCAGCACCTGGTCCTGCTCGGCGCGGTCGTAGCCGAAGTAATACAGGGCCAGTGGGCGTGGGCGCTGATTGACGTAGTCCAGGGCGCCATCGAGGCTGTCGTAGGGCACTACGGGCAGCAGCGGGCCGAAGATCTCGTCCTGCATTACCAGCATGCCATCGTTCACCTCCAGCAGCAGCTGCGGCGGCAGGCGCCGGCCCTGACGGGCTTCGTCGGGGTACAGGTCGATGACTTGCGCGCCTTTGTCGCGGGCGTCGTCCAGCAGGTGCTGCAAGCGCTGTAGCTGCCTCGGGTTGATGATGGCGCTGTAGTCGGGGTTGTCGGCGATGCGCGGATATAGACGGCGCACGGCATTGCGATAGGCATCGCAGAAGGCGCCCAGCCGCGCGCGGGGCACCAGCACGTAGTCAGGGGCGACGCAGGTCTGGCCGGCGTTCAGGGCCTTGCCGAAGGCGATGCGTTCGGCGGCGCTGGCCAGCGGCACGCTGGCCGACACGATGGCCGGCGACTTGCCGCCCAGCTCCAGGGTCACCGGTGTGAGATTTTGCGCTGCAGCCAGCATGACCTGGCGGCCGACGCTGGTGGCGCCGGTGAACAGCAGGTGATCGAAGGGCAGCCTGGCGAACGCCTGGCCGACCTCCACCTCGCCCAGCACCACACTGACCAGGTCATCCGGGAACACTCGCTCAAGCAGCGCTTTCAGCGCCAGGCCGGTGGCGGGCGTGGACTCGCTGAGCTTGAGCATGACCCGGTTGCCAGCGGCCAAGGCGCAAGTCAGCGGGCCGATGGCGAGAAACAGCGGGTAGTTCCACGGCACGACGATGCCAACCACGCCCAACGGCTGATACAGCACGCGCGCGCTGGCGGGCTGGAAGGCCAGGCCGACGGTACGCCTGGCCGGGCGCATCCAGCGTCGCAGGTGGCGCTCGGCGTGGCGAATGCCCTGCACCGCGGGCAGCAGTTCGGCCAGCAGTGTTTCGTCGGCGCTGCGGCCAGCGAAATCCGCATCAATCGCCTCGATCAGCCGCTGCTGATCTGCCAGCAAGGCCTCGCGCAGGGTTGCCAACCACTGCCGGCGTTGCGCTGCTGGCGGCATGGGGTTGCCTGCAAAGGCCTTGCGCTGCGTGGCGAACATGGCCGCCAGTTCGCTGTCGGAATGCATGAGAGGCAGGGCGGTGGGCGAGGTCACGGACGCTCCCTGAGTGGGCTGAGTATACCTCGAGCCTATACGCTAACTAGCACGATGGTGCGACTTTTTCACCTGTGCGAACCGTGCATCCAGGCCGCTTTACGCCGTAAGATGGGCTATTACCGCAAGCCTGCAGACTGGGAGCTGAGCATGGCCCCGCGCATGAAAACCCGAGAGCGCATCGTGCAGAACAGCCTGGAGCTGTTCAACCAGCAGGGCGAACGTAGCGTCAGTACCAACCACATTGCCGCGCACATGGAAATTTCGCCTGGCAACCTGTACTACCACTTCCCCAACAAGCAGGCGATCATCGCCGTTTTGTTCAACCAGTACGAAGAACTGGTGGACAGCTTTCTGCGCCCACCGCAAGGCCGCGCGGCCACGGTCGAAGACAAGCGTTTCTACCTCAAGGCGCTGCTTGCGGCGATGTGGAACTACCGCTTCCTGCACCGCGACCTTGAGCACCTGCTCGACAGCGACGCCGAGCTGGCCGCCCGTTACCGGCGTTTTTCCGAACGTTGCCTGCACCAAGGTCAGGCGATCTACCGCGGCTTCATCGAAGCCGGGATCCTGGCCATGGCGCCTGCGCAGATCGAATCGCTGACCATCAATGCCTGGATCGTCCTGACCTCGTGGGTGCGTTTTCTCAGCACCACCCGCGAGCATTCCGCCCATTTGGGTGAAGAAGCCTTCAAGCGCGGCGTCTATCAGGTACTGGTGCTGGAGCTCGGCTTCGTCACCGCCAAGGCCCGCAGTGCCGTGGATGCGCTGTGCCAGGAATTCCATGTTCCGTTCAACCAGGCCCTGGAGCAATAGCCCAGGGCCTTCGTGCCATCGATCAGGAGACTGTCATGCCCCTTGCGCAATTGATCACCCCGCAGCAGCTGGCCGAGCGTCTGAACTCGCCCAAGTTGGTGATCCTCGATTGTCGTTTTGCCCTGGAAGACGTGGATTACGGCCAACGCAGCTATGCCGAGGGGCATATCGCCGGGGCGCACTTTGCCGACCTGGAGCGTGATCTGAGTGGCCCGGTAAGCAAGGGCAGAACGGGGCGGCACCCGCTGCCTGATCCGCATGACCTGGTCGAGCGCCTGCGTGATTGGGGGGTGGATAACGACAGCGAAGTGGTGCTTTACGATGACGGTCCCGGTGCATTTGCGGCGCGTGCCTGGTGGCTGCTGGCCTGGCTGGGCAAGCGCAGCGGCGTGGCTATCCTCGACGGCGGCCTCAAGGCCTGGCACGCCGCGCACCTGCCATTGAGCCTGGATGCGCCAGCACGGCGTGAAGGCTCGTTCAGCGGCGAACCGGACGCAAAGTTGCTGATCGACGGCGAACACTTGGCCAAGCAGCTGGGCAAAGCGGAAATGACCCTGATCGATGCGCGCGCCTTGCCGCGATTCCGTGGCGAAGTAGAGCCGATCGACCCCGTGGCGGGGCATATTCCCGGGGCCCAATGTGCAGTGTTTACCGACAACCTTGGCCCCGATGGGCGCTTCTTGCCGGCGGACCAGTTGAAGCGACGCTTTGCCGAGAAGCTGGCGGGGCGGGCGCCGGAGCAGCTGGTGTCTTACTGCGGGTCTGGAGTGACGGCTTGCCATAACCTGTTCGCGTTGGCGCTGGCAGGGTACCCGTTGGGCAAGCTGTATGCCGGGTCGTGGAGTGAGTGGATCAACAACCCCGCGCATGGCGTGGCCACCGGCGAGTAGCAGCTCGATTGCTCAAGGAGCGTGCCGGGGAGCCGGTTCACTACCGGCCCTCGACCAACCACCGCGGAATACGCCGCTCCAGGTAATACCCCGGGTTGCGCAGGCTGCCATCGACAAAGCCCACATGGCCGCCGTGGCTATGCAGTTCTAGGCGGGTCTGTGGGGCTAGTTCCCGGGCGGTAGGCAGGCTATGGCGGGCGACGAACGGGTCATCGCTGGAGTGGATGATCAGCGTGGGTGTGCGGTTCTGGCCGAGGAAGAAATGGCTCGATGAGCGGCGATAGTAATCGTGCACGTCGCGAAAGCCGTTCAGCGGCGCAGTAACCTTGCCATCGAAGTCCCAGAACGTGCGTAAGCGGGTCAGCGGCCCCAGGCGAGTGAGCGCCTCCAGCCTTTCATGCTGACCGTTGGCGTGGAAGTGCCGTTGTTTGAGTTGCACATACGCCAGCATCTCGCGCATGAAGTGCGCCTGGTACACCTTGGAGAATCCTTGACCGATACGGTCTGCGCAGTGGTCCAGGCGAAACGGCACCGATACTGCCACCGCCGCCTCAAGTTGGCTGGCGACCCCAGTCTCGCCCAGGTACTTCAACAGTACATTGCCACCCAGCGAATAACCCACCGCGTACAACGGCGCCAATGGGCGCTGGGCGCGCAGGTGGGTGATGATCTCAGCCAGGTCTTCGCTGGCCCCGGAGTGGTAACTGCGCGCCAGCAGGTTCGGTTCCCCCGAGCAGCCGCGCCAGTTCACTGCGACGCTGGCCCATCCACGGTGCTGTAACGCCTGTTGCAGGCCTTTGACGTAAGGCGAATGCGAGGAACCGGTCAGACCGTGCAGCACCAGCACCAGCGGTGCATCCGGCTGGTGCGGCCCATGCCAGTCGAGGTCAAGGAAATCGCCATCGGCCAGCCACAAGCGCTCCCGGTTGCGCTGCAGTGCCGGCAGCTTGCGCCACAGTGGCCCCCACAGCGTTTGCAGATGGGGGTTGGAAAGGCCGACGGCCGGACGGAAAGGGGCGCTGGTGCTGGGCATGCTGGGCGACTCGTGATGTGCCAGCCTAGAGTGCCATGAAACAGCGCCCTTGTGCATTGCCGCCAAGCCGAGCGATCACTCGAGAATATTGGCCGGCTGCCAGTTTGCTGCTGCCCTCGAAAATCAAATGCTCCAGAAGGTGGGACAGGTTGCTGTGGCCCGCAGGCTCATGGCTGAAACCCACGTGATACCAGAGTTGCACGGCGGCCATATGGCTGCTGAAACCACAGATGCCAGTCCTGCCGAGACCTGATCGAGGCTTATAGAAGGAGGTAAGGTCATCGCTGAAGTGCTCCAGTTGCAGTGAACCGCAACCGCTTCAGCGATATGCCCATGCAGGCAGCGCTACGTAGTTAGCCCCGCTGCCAGAGCGCGTAGTGCACCTGGCCGGTCTTCTTCTCGCGGTGCAGGCGCCAGTTGCCCGGTAGTTGCAGGGTCGACGGTGCCGCTTCGCTTTCGGTATAGATCCAGGCTTGGTCGCGAAGCCATTGGTTCTGTTCCAGCAGGGTGCAGGTGTTGGCCAGCAGGTCCTTGTGGAACGGCGGGTCGAGGAACACGACGTCGAATTGCTGCTTGGCCGGGCCTTGCAGGTAGCGCAGGGCGTCCGTCTGCAGGATCTGCCCGCGCGGGCAGCGCAGGATTTCCAGGTTGTTCTTCAGGTTGCTGATTGCCGCTGCGTTGCTGTCAAGCGCCACGGCATCTTCGGCACCGCGGGACAACGCTTCAAGCACCAGAGCGCCGCTGCCGGTGAAGGCATCGAGCACCCTTGCGCCTTCGATGTAGGGCGCCAGCCAATTGAATACGGTTTCGCGCACGCGGTCGGTGGTCGGCCGCAGGCCGTCGCCTTCAGGCACCGCCAGGCGGCGGCTGCGCCACTCGCCGGCGATGATGCGCAGGTGACCCTGGCCCTTGCTTTGGCCCTGCTGCGGGCGGGCGGGAGGGGTGGATCTAGGCATTAATGCTCCGGTACGCCGAGCGGTTGCTCGGCGGGTTTGTCAGTGGGGGCCGGCAGCGGTTTCTGTGGCACGCTTGGGCCGACGGTAACGATCACCAGTTGATCGGCTGCCAGGTGCTTGTTCATCGCCGCCTTGACCTGCTCGACGGTCAGCGCCTGAGACTGTTGCATGAAGTCTTCCAGCCAGGTCAATGGCAGATTGTAGAAGCCGATGGCACCCAGTTGCCCGACGATACTTGCATTACTGGCGTTGGACAGCGGGAAGCTGCCGGCCAGTTCGCGTTTGGCGTCGTCCAGCTCTTGCTGGGTCGGGCCGTTCTTCAGGTAGTCGGCGAGAATACCCTGGACCAGTTTCAGGGTGCCTTCGCTGAGCTCGGCGCGTGTCTGCAGGTTGATCATGAACGGGCCGCTTACCTGCATCGGGCTGAACACCGAGTATACGCCGTAGGTCAGGCCGCGCTTTTCGCGGACTTCGCTCATCAGGCGAGTACCGAAGGCGCCGCCACCGAGTATCTGGTTGCCCAGCGACAGCGCAGGCCAGTCCGGGTCCTGACGGTCGATGCCCAGTTCGGCCAGCATCAGGTGGGTCTGTTTGGACGGGAAGTCGATGTGGCTGGCGCCCGCTTTCGGCTGAACCGGTTGGGCTGGCTTGGCTAGCGCCGGGCCTTTGGGCAGAGCGGCGGAGACTTGGGCGGCGACGGCCTCGGCCTCTTCGCGGCTGAGGTCGCCGACCAGGGCAATTACCGCGTTGCCAGCCGCGTAAGCCTTGGCGTGGAAGGCACGCAGCTGGTCCAGGGTAATGCCCGGGATGCTTTCAGGAGTGCCATCACTGGGTTGGCCATACGGGTGGTCGCCATAAAGCTTGGCGAACAGCGCCTTGCCAGCAATTTTGCCGGGGTTCTGCTTCTCGTATTCGAAACCGGCCAGCAACTGGTTCTTGATGCGCTTGAGTGCGTCTTCCGGGAAGGTCGGCTTGCCAGCCACCTCCGCGAACAGTTTGAGGGCTGGTTCGCGCTTGTCTTTCGCGCTGAGGCTACGCAGCGAGGCCACGGCCATGTCGCGGTAAGAGCCATTGCCGAAGTCCGCACCGAGGCCTTCAAAGCCTTCGGCGATGGCGGTCACGTCCTTGCCGGCCACGCCCTCGTTGAGCATGGCGTTGGTCAGGGTGGCCAAGCCCGGCGTATTGCCGTCCTGGCTGCTGCCGGCGGCAAAGGTCACGCGCAGGTCGAACATCGGCAGCTCGCGGGCTTCGACGAACAGTACGCGCGCGCCTTCGGCGGTGGTCCAGTTCTGGATGTTCAGCTGGCGTCGGCCAGGCGCTTTGCCGTCCAGGTCGGCCAGCGATTGCAGGGTATTGGCCGGCCGCGCTGCGGTGCTGTCGGCCTCGGAATGGGCCGGGCGCGCGAGGACGGCGGCCACGGCCACTACCAGCGCGATGAGGCCCGTGCCGATCAGGGTGTAGCGTGGTGCGCTGCGATCACTCATGAGCGGACTCCTCAGGCAGTACGTGGGCAACGCTCAGGCGTTCGCGGGTGAAGTAGGTGCGCGCGGCGTTCTGGATATCTTCAGGGGTCACGCGCTTGAGCTCGTCCAGTTCGCTGTCGATCAACTTCCAGGACAGGCCGACTGTTTCCAGCTGGCCGATGGTGGTGGCCTGGCTGCTGATGGAGTCGCGGTCGTAGACCAGGCCAGCGATCACCTGGGCGCGGACGCGTTCCAGCTCTTCGGCGCTTGGCGGGGTGGTCTTGAGTTCGTCGAGCAGCTGCCACACGCCTTTCTCGACATCGGCGAGGGTCTTCTGCTTCTGCACGTTCGGGGTGGCCGAAACGAGGAACAGGCTGTCGCCGCGGGTGAAGGCGTTGTAGCTGGACGACGCGCCGGCCACCAGCTCCTGGCCACGCTCCAGGCGGGCCGGCAGGCGGGCGCTGTAGCCGCCGTCGAGCAGGGCCGAGATCAGCCGCAGGGCGTGCACGGTGCGTGGGTCTTTGGCGGTGGCCAGGCCTGGTACGTTGAAGCCGTAGATCAGGCTGGGCAGCTGGGTGCGTACGTGCAGGGTCAGCTGGCGCAGGCCCGGCTCGGCCAGTTCCAGTGGAAGCTTGGCGGGCGGCACGCTGCGCTTGGGGATGCTGCCGAAGTACTTCTGCGCCAGGCCTTTGACCTCGTCGGCAGTGACATCGCCTACTACCACCAGGGTGGCGTTGTTCGGCGCATACCAGGACTCGTACCAGTGACGGAGCTCCTCGACCTTCATGCGCTCGAGGTCGGCCATCCAGCCGATGGTCGGCGTGTGGTAGCCGCTGGCCGGGTAGGCCATGGCGCGGAACAGCTCGAAGGCTTTGGAGCTGGGCTGATCGTCAGTGCGCAGGCGGCGCTCTTCCTTGATCACCTCGATTTCGCGGGCGAACTCGTCGGCCGGCAGGCGCAGACTGGCCAGGCGGTCGGCCTCAAGCTCGAAGGCAACCGGCAGGCGGTCGCGGGCCAGCACCTGGTAATAAGCGGTGTAGTCATCGCTGGTGAAGGCGTTTTCTTCAGCACCCAGGTCGCGCAGGATGCGCGAGGCTTCGCCTGGGCCGATTTTGGCGCTGCCCTTGAACATCATGTGTTCCAGGGCGTGGGACAGGCCGGTCTGGCCCGGAGTTTCGTAACTCGAGCCAACCTTGTACCAGATCTGCGAAACCACCACCGGCGCACGGTGGTCCTCGCGAACGACGACCTTCAGGCCATTGTCGAGGATGAATTCATGGGTGGGTTGCACATCGGCGGCGAAAGCCGCGAGCGGCAGGCAGAGCGTGCTGAGCAACAGGCCAGCGGCGCGGCGGGCTAGAGCATTCATAAGGTGTTTAACCTGTTCGGCGGCCCGCTGGGTTTAGCGTCGGCGGGCCAGGAGGTGCTAGGATACTGATCCGGTTGCCTGGCGACCATGCCTGTCGCCGTTCTGGCCCACAGGTCTATCAAGACAAAACATTGCGCATGAACCAGCCGGATTCAAAATAGTCTGTTCTGCGTTAAGAGAATTCCCGATGTGCCGCTGCTGGCCCATCGCTACCCTGAGATAGCCGTCTTCCATGTTTGGTTCCAACGACGACAAAAAAGCGCCGGCAGAGGCTGGCGAGAAAAAAGGCCTGTTCAGCTGGTTTCGCAAGAAGCCGCAGCAACCTGTCGCCGAACAGCCACAAGCCCCCGATGAGCAGGCTGCAGAGCCGCTAGCGCCGCAGCCGGCCGTCGAGCAGCCTGAAGCTGCTCCAGCCGAGCCGCAGGCCGCCCAAGCCCCTGCGCCAGCCGCCGAGGCCCCACGCCCCGTTGAGCCTGCGCCAGCGCCCGAACCCGCCGCTGCTCTTGAGCCTACCCCGGCCCCAGAGCCTGTTCCGGACCCCGAGGTTGTACGGGTCCCAGAACCGGCCCGGGCCCCCGAGGCTGTACGGGTTCCTGAGCCTACCCCGGCCCCTGTGGGGGCGGGCTTGCCCGCGAATGCCGAGTCTGCCGCCCCACGGCTCGAGAGCCATGCTCCAGTACCCGTAGCCCTTGAGGCCCCGGTAATCGAAGCCGTCGAGCCCCCGGTCAGCAACCTGGTCCTGCCCGTAGCCGAAGAGCCTGTCGCCCTGGTCCCGGACCTGGAACCCAAGGCCCCGCCAGCGATCCCCGAGCGCCCGGCGCCAGAGCCTGCCACAGTATCAGCGCTTGTCGAGCCAGAGCCAGAAGCCCAGCCAGAGCCAGAACCCCAGCCAGAGCCAGAACCCCAGCCAGAGCCAGAACCCCAGTCAGCCCCGGTCGTTGCCCCCCAGGGCTCCACCGAACAGGCCAAGCCCGGCTTTTTCGCCCGCCTCAAGCAGGGCCTGTCGAAGACCAGCGCCAGCATTGGCGAAGGCATGGCCAGCCTGTTCCTGGGCAAGAAGGTCATCGATGACGACCTGCTCGACGAAATCGAAACCCGCCTGCTGACTGCCGACGTCGGTGTGGAGGCAACCTCGATCATCGTCCAGAACCTGACCCAGAAGGTCGCCCGCAAGCAGCTGGCAGACGCCGATGCCCTGTACAAGTCACTGCAGGACGAACTGGCCGCGTTGCTGCGCCCGGTCGAGCGCCCCTTGAAAATCGAAGCGCAGAACAAGCCCTACGTGATCCTCGTGGTGGGCGTGAACGGCGCCGGCAAGACCACCACCATCGGTAAGCTGGCCAAGAAACTGCAGCTTGAGGGCAAGAAGGTCATGCTGGCAGCAGGCGACACCTTCCGTGCCGCTGCCGTCGAACAGTTGCAGGTCTGGGGTGAGCGCAACCAGATCCCGGTGATCGCCCAGCACACCGGTGCCGATTCCGCGTCGGTGATCTTCGATGCCGTGCAGGCCGCCAAGGCGCGTGGTGCCGACGTGCTGATCGCCGATACCGCCGGCCGTCTGCACACCAAAGACAACCTGATGGAAGAGCTGAAAAAGGTTCGCCGGGTCATGGGCAAACTCGACGCCGAGGCGCCGCACGAGGTGCTGCTGGTGCTCGATGCCGGTACCGGCCAGAACGCCATCAGCCAGGCCAAGTA
The DNA here is from genome assembly GCF_039672635.1 of Pseudomonas sp. P39-UII1. NCBI lineage: Bacteria > Pseudomonadati > Pseudomonadota > Gammaproteobacteria > Pseudomonadales > Pseudomonadaceae > Pseudomonas > Pseudomonas sp. P39-UII1. Next base: position 157,317 of record NZ_JBDFPP010000009.1, on the reverse strand, counting down.
CTTCAACCAGAGCGTCGAGCTGACCGGCCTGGCCCTGACCAAGCTGGATGGCACCGCCAAGGGCGGGGTGATCTTTGCTCTGGCCAAGCAGTTCAATATCCCGATCCGCTTCATCGGTGTCGGTGAAGGCATCGACGACCTGCGCACCTTCGAAGCCGAGCCGTTCGTCAAGGCTCTGTTCGCCGAGCGAGAGCATCCATGATCCGATTCGAACAGGTTGCCAAGCGCTACCCCAACGGCCATGTCGGCTTGCATGAGCTGAGTTTCCGGGCGCGCCGGGGCGAATTCCTGTTCGTCACCGGCCATTCTGGCGCCGGCAAGAGCACCTTGCTGCGCCTGTTGCTGGCCATGGAGCGCCCGACCAGCGGCAAACTGCTGCTGGCAGGGCAGGACCTGGGCCAGATCAGCAACGCGCAGATCCCGTTCCTGCGTCGGCAGATCGGCGTGGTGTTCCAAAACCACCAGTTGCTGTTCGACCGTACCGTTTTCAACAACATTGCGCTGCCATTGCAGATTCTCGGCCTGTCCAAGGCCGAGATCGCCAAGCGGGTGGATTCGGCGCTGGAGCGTGTGTCGCTGGCAGACAAAGGTGAGCTGTTCCCGGCCGACCTGTCCACCGGCCAGCAACAGCGTGTCGGTATCGCCCGTGCCATCGTCCACCAGCCGGCCTTGCTGCTGGCCGACGAACCGACCGGTAACCTTGACCCGCGCCTGGCCGCCGAGATCATGGGCGTGTTCGAAGACATCAACCGCCTGGGCACCACGGTATTGATCGCCAGCCACGACCTGGCACTGATCGCGCGCATGCGCCACCGCATGCTGACCCTGCAGCGCGGCCGACTGATCGGCGATGGGGAGGCCGGGCAATGAGCACTACACGTACACCCAAGGTTTCCGAGCGGGTTGCGCCCAAGGCCGCCGACGCCGATACCCGGAAAAAACGCGGCGAGCATGACGATGACGGTCCTGACTTCCGCACGCTGCTCAATGCCTGGCTGGAGAGTCATCGCGCCAGCCTGGCCGACAGCCTGCGCCGCCTGGGCAAACAGCCGATCGGCAGCTTCTTCACCTGCCTGGTCATGGCCGTCGCGCTGAGCATGCCCATGGGGCTGTCGCTGCTGCTGAAGAATGTCGAGGTACTGGGCGGCTCCTGGCAGCGCGCGGCGCAGATTTCGCTGTACTTGAAGCTCGATGCGGGCAGCAAGGAGGGCGAGGCGCTGCGCGAAGAGATCAAGGGCATGCCCGGCGTGGCCGACGCGCTATACGTCAGCCCTGGGCAGGCACTGGAGGAGTTCCAGCAGCAGTCCGGGTTGGGCGAGGCCTTGCGTGAGCTGCCCGACAACCCGCTGCCTGGCGTGGTAGTGGTGACCCCGACAGAAGTCGACAAGCCGGCCCTGGAAGCCTTGCGTCAACGCCTGGCTGAATTGCCACGGGTAGAAAACGCCCAGCTCGATCTGGTGTGGGTGGAGCGCCTTGCAGCCATCCTCAAACTGGGCGACCGGTTCGTCTTCGGGCTGGCTGTGATGCTTATTTCTGCCTTGCTGTTAGTAATCGGTAACACAATTCGTCTACATATCGAAAACCGCCGTACCGAGATCGAAGTGATCAAGCTGGTTGGCGGCACCGACAGCTACGTACGCCGGCCTTTCCTGTACATGGGCGCCTTGTACGGCCTGGGTGCGGGCTTGTTGGCCTGGGGTATTCTCGCATTCGGCCTGAACTGGCTGAACGAGGCCGTGGTAGGGCTGTCCGGGCTGTATGGCAGTGACTTCGCCCTGGGCGGGGTGCCAGCATCCGATGGTCTGTCGCTCTTGATCGGGGCGGTGCTGTTGGGGTATATCGGTGCATGGATCGCGGTCGCTCGTCACTTGAACGAGTTGGCACCACGATAGTTTTTCTGTGCCAGCATTGACATTTTTTTCATTTTGGAACTTGTACCGTCGTTCCGGGTCAATGTTGGCAGTGCTCACAAGGCGCGAGTTTAGTAAGTCGGAGGTTCTTGAATGACCACATCGTTGCAACCTGCCTATGCCCTGGTACCCGGTGCAAACCTGGAAGCCTATGTGCACACGGTCAACAGCATTCCGCTGCTGACTGTCGAGCAGGAGCGTGATCTGGCCGAGCGTCTCTATTATGAGCAGGATCTCGAGGCCGCTCGGCAAATGGTGATGGCCCACCTGCGTTTCGTCGTACACATCGCCCGTAGCTATGCAGGCTACGGCCTGGCCCAGGCCGACCTGATCCAGGAAGGCAACGTCGGCCTGATGAAGGCAGTCAAGCGCTTCAACCCGGAAATGGGTGTGCGCCTGGTGTCCTTCGCCGTGCACTGGATCAAGGCTGAAATCCACGAATTCATCCTGCGCAACTGGCGCATCGTCAAGGTGGCTACCACCAAGGCCCAGCGCAAGCTGTTCTTCAACCTGCGCAGCCAGAAGAAGCGTTTGGCTTGGCTGAACAACGATGAAGTGCATCGTGTGGCCGAAAGCCTCGGCGTCGAGCCGCGTGAAGTCCGCGAGATGGAAAGCCGTCTGAGCGGCCAGGACATGGCCTTCGACCCGGCAGCCGAGGCTGACGACGACAGCGCCTTCCAGTCCCCTGCGCATTACCTGGAAGACCACCGTTACGACCCGGCTGTGCAGCTCGAGGACGCTGACTGGAGCGACAATTCCACCAGCAACCTGCATGAAGCCCTGCAAGGCCTGGACGATCGTAGCCGCGACATTCTCTACCAGCGCTGGTTGGCTGAGGAAAAAGCGACATTGCATGAGCTGGCGGACAAGTACAGCGTTTCAGCTGAGCGTATTCGTCAGCTGGAGAAGAATGCGATGAACAAGGTCAAGGCGTTGATAGCCGCCTGATTGGTGCCTGGCTGAATTTAAAAACCGTGCCCTGCAGGGCACGGTTTTTTATTGCCTGCGTGAAGCATCCAGCTGCATCAGGTAGCTTGGCCCGCCCAGCTGGCTCATCTGCCGCCGAATCCACCCGGCCCGGCTGGCGACGTAGGCGCTTGGCCGGCTGGCGCTCCATTTGATCGGGCTGGGCAGCACCGCCGCCAACTGAGCGGCCTGCTGGCGGCTCAGCCGGCTGGCATCGATGCCGAAGTGGTAACGCGCCGCCGCCTGGGCGCCAAATACGCCCTTGCCCCACTCGGCGCTGTTCAGGTACACCTCAAGGATGCGCTCCTTGGACCAGAACAGCTCGATCAGCGCCGTGAACCAGGCCTCCAGCCCCTTGCGGAACCAACTGCGGCCCGACCACAGGAACAGGTTCTTGGCGACCTGCTGGGTCAGGGTGCTGGCGCCTCGAATGTTGCCGCCACGCTCGTTGTAGGCGAGCGCCGCCTGAATAGCCGGGATGTCGAAGCCCCAGTGGTTGGCGAACTTCTGGTCCTCGCCGGCGATGACTGCCACCTTGAGGTCATCGGAGATCTTTTCCCACGGTTCCCAGTCGCGCTGCAGGTCGATAGGTTCGCCGCTGAACCACGACTGCACCTTGCGCTCGGCCATCAATGCCGTGCCGGGCGGTGGGACCCAGCGGAACACCAGCACCACGACGATGCTGCCGGCAGCGAACCAGAGCAGGGCGCGAGCGAGGCGACGGAGAAGGGATGACAGCATGGCGATGGCTTGGCCGGACCGTTGGAACGGGCCATTATACAGACCCGATACAAGGAGTCGTCCCATGCTTCGCAGCTTCCTGATGCTCGCCGCCTTTTTCGGCTTTACCGGTGTCGCCCTTGGCGCATTTGCCGCCCACGGCCTGAAAAACCGCCTGACAGCCGACTACCTGGCGATTTTTCACACCGGCGTGACCTATCAGCTGGTGCATGCGCTGGCAATCTTCGGTGTTGCGCTGCTCGCTGCGCATTTGCCGGGGCGCCTGGTGGGCTGGGCCGGCGGTCTGTTCGCCGTGGGGATCGTATTGTTCTCCGGTAGCCTGTACCTGTTGACCCTGAGCGGGCTCAGCAAGCTTGGCATCATTACCCCCATCGGCGGCTTGTGCTTCCTCGCCGGCTGGCTGTGCCTGGGCCTGGCAGCCTGGCGCTTGGGCTGACCAACCGGTCCACAATCGCGACTAATGGCGCGCACCGCCCTTGGGTTAACGCGTTGATCGGCGCTAGAATGCGGGCCCGAAAAGCATAATGGTGGCCGTGCGCATGCGCATTCAACTGAACGGTGAGCCTTACGAATTGCCCGCTGGCGAAAGCGTCGCGGCCCTGCTGACCCGCCTGGAGCTGGCAGGGCGCCGGGTGGCGGTGGAACTCAACCTGGATATCGTGCCGCGTAGCCAGCACGACAGCACGCAGCTGAATGACGGCGACCAGGTCGAAGTGGTCCACGCCATCGGTGGCGGTTGATTCCGCCCTGGCGATTCATTTGAAGCCCAGCAATCTTTCCCGAGGAACAACGATGAGCAACGTTCGTAGCGACAAGCCCTTTATCCTGGCCGGGCGCACTTTCCAGTCGCGCCTGCTGGTCGGCACCGGCAAGTACCGTGACATGGAAGAAACCCGCCTGGCCACCGAGGCCTCGGGTGCGGAAATCGTCACTGTCGCCGTGCGCCGCACCAACCTTGGCCAGAATGCGGGCGAGCCGAACCTGCTCGACGTGCTGTCACCCGACAAGTACACCATCCTGCCGAACACTGCAGGCTGTTTCGACGCGGTTGAAGCGGTCCGTACCTGCCGCCTGGCCCGCGAGCTGCTCGATGGCCGCAAGTCGCATGAAGAGCGGACACTGGTGAAGCTGGAAGTCCTGGCCGACCAGAAGACCCTGTTCCCGAACGTGATTGAAACCCTCAAGGCCGCCGAAGTGCTGGTCAAGGACGGTTTCGACGTAATGGTCTATACCAGCGATGACCCGATCATCGCCCGTCAGCTGGCCGAAGCTGGCTGCATCGCGGTCATGCCGCTGGCTGGCCTGATCGGCACCGGCCTGGGTATCTGCAACCCGTACAACCTGCAGATCATCCTGGAAGAATCCAAGGTGCCAGTGCTGGTCGATGCCGGCGTGGGCACCGCCTCCGACGCCACCATCGCCATGGAAATGGGCTGTGAGGCCGTGCTTATGAACTCGGCCATTGCCCACGCCCAACAACCTGTGATGATGGCCGAAGCCATGAAGCACGCAATCCTCGCCGGGCGCATGGCCTACCTGGCCGGCCGCATGCCGAAGAAACTCTATGCCAGCGCCTCTTCGCCGCTGGATGGTCTGATCAAGTAAGAGCCCCTGATGACTGAATCGCAAGATACGCCGACCACCACCGACGGCGAAGCGCGCCCACACCGCCGCATCAAGAGTTTCGTGATGCGCGCCGGGCGCATGACCGAGGGCCAGCAACGCGGCCTGGACCAGGGCGGCCCGCTGTACATCCTGCCGCTGGCCGAGAGCCCGGTGGACTACGACCAGGTGTTCGGCCGTTCGGCACCGCGCACCCTGGAAATCGGCTTCGGCATGGGCCATTCCCTGCTGGAAATGGCCGCTGCCGCGCCGGAGCAGGACTTTATCGGTGTTGAAGTGCACCGTCCGGGTGTTGGCGCGCTGCTCAACGGCGTGCTGACCCAGGGCCTGAAGAACCTGCGGGTGTACGACTGCGACGCCATCGAGGTGCTCAACCGCTGCGTGGCCGACAACAGCCTCGACCGCTTGATGCTGTTCTTCCCCGACCCATGGCACAAGGCGCGCCACCATAAGCGCCGCATCGTGCAGCTGGAGTTCGCCGAGCTGGTACGGCGCAAGCTCAAACCGGGTGGCGTGTTCCACATGGCGACCGACTGGGAACCCTATGCCGAGTACATGCTGGAAGTGATGAGCGCTGCGCCGGGCTACCGCAACCAGGCGGCGGATGGGGCTTATGTGCCGCGTCCCGAAGAGCGTCCGATCACCAAGTTCGAGCGCCGTGGCGAGCGCTTGGGGCATGGGGTGTGGGATTTGAAGTTCGAGAAGGTGGGTTGATTGGCTTATTGAGCCTTTGATGCACCGACGTCTGCGGTTATGCGGGCGAAAAAAAAACCGCCTTGAGAGAGGCGGTTTTTTTTGAAGCGATAGGATTGAGGACCCTTCGCTTCGGACTTTCACTGAAAGATCCACACGGTTCGGAGATCATAGGCAGCGCCAGGCGATGCGTCAATGTCTCGAAATATGTGGCATTAAGTGTTCTCCAGGGCAGCTTTTAGCTATCTCATCCCCGCCGATCAGCCACCACGCCGATCAACACCAGCACCACCAACAGCACCGGTGCCAGCGCATAGTTGTTGAACTGGCTCAGCCCCTTCACCACCCACGGTGTGGCGTAGATCAGCGCCGCGCCACTGCCGATCATCACCAGCACCGCCATGAACGGAACGCGCAGGGCGCCGGCCAGGCCGCCCAGGCGTTGCTCCACCCAGGCCTTGATATCGGTGCCGAACAGCACCAGCAGGCAGCCTACCAGGGCCAGGGAAATCTCAGACAGGTTGCTACGGCTCCAGCGGGAAACCGTCGCCAGCAGATCAAGTACCAGATCCATGGGTCATCCTTAGGTCAAGAAATACTGCAGCAGGTCATTGAGGAACAACTGGCCGCGCGGCGTGGCCGCCAATCGATCCGGTTCGACCTGCAAAAGGCCCTTTTGTTCGGCTGCACGGCGTGCCTCGGCGAGTTGCGCGAGTGGCAAACCGGTGCGCTGGCTGAACAACTCGGCTTCCACGCCATCGGTAAGGCGTAGTGCGTTCATCAGGAATTCGAACGGCAGCTCGTCGACCGGCAGCAATTTCTCGCCAGCCTTGAACGGCTTGGCCAGGTTCAGGTAGTCCTTGGGCAGGCGGGTCTTCCAGGTGCGCAGAATACGGCCGTCGGCGAAGGTCAGCTTACCGTGTGCGCCGGCGCCGATGCCGATGAAATCGCCAAAGCGCCAGTAGTTGAGATTGTGCCGGGCAGGGCGGCCTGGCTGGGCATAGGCCGAAACCTCGTACTGCCTGAAGCCGTTTGCGGCCATCAGTGCCTGGCCGGCTTCCTGGATGTCCCACAGGATGTCGTCTTCGGGCAGCTCCGGCGGCTGGTTCCAGAACACCGTGTTCGGCTCCACGGTCAGCTGGTACCAGGACAGGTGAGTAGGCCCCAGGTCGATGGCCTGGCGCAGGTCGCCCAACGCGTCGTCCAGCGACTGGTCAGGCAGACCGTGCATCAGGTCCATGTTGAAGTTGTCGAAACCTGCCGCGCGCGCCATGCCGGCTGCGCGAATCGCCTCGTCGCCATTGTGAATGCGGCCCAGCGCCTCGAGCTTGGCTGGCTGGAAGCTCTGCACGCCGATGGACAGGCGATTGATGCCGGTTTGCCGGTAGGCCTTGAACTTATCCTGCTCGAACGTCCCGGGGTTGGCTTCGAGGGTGATCTCGATATCCGGTGCGAACGCAATGCGCTGCTCCACACCGCGCAGCAGCCTGCCAAGCGCATTGGCGCTGAACAGGCTCGGGGTGCCGCCGCCGAAGAATATCGACGAAATCGGCCGGCCCTGAACCGCTGCAAACTCCTGGTCGAGGTCGGTCAGCAAGGCATCGACATACGCCTCTTCCGGCAGCTCGGGCCCGGCAGCGTGGGAATTGAAGTCGCAATAAGGGCATTTGCGCACGCACCACGGAATGTGGATATACAGCGACAAAGGCGGCAGCGTGGCGAAACCCGCCACGCCTGGCTGGCGCGGCTGGGTGGACAACGTTTCGATCATGCCAGGCCCAGACGTTGGCGCAGCAGGGCCATGGCGCGGGCGCGGTGGCTGAGCTGATTCTTGTCGGCCGGGGCGAGGTCGGCGCTGGAGCAGCTGCGTTCAGGCACCCAGAACAGCGGGTCATAGCCGAAGCCATGTTCGCCGCTGGCTGCGGTCATGATGCGCCCGTGCCACAGCCCTTCACACAGGATCGGCAGCGGGTCGTCGGCATGGCGTACCAGCGCCAGCACGCAGACGAACTGAGCGCCGCGTTGATCTTCCGGCACGTCCTTGAGTGCTTCGAGCAGCTTGGCGTTGTTCGCTGCGTCGCCCTTGCCATCGGCATAACGCGCCGAGTAGATGCCCGGTGCGCCGCCCAGGAAGTCCACCGCCAGGCCCGAATCGTCGGCCAGTGCCGGCAGGCCGGAAATACGTGCGGCATTGCGTGCCTTGAGGATGGCGTTCTCGACGAACGACAGGCCGGTTTCTTCAGGCTCTACCTGGCTGAATTCGCCGATCGAGCGCAGTTGCACGGCCTGGCCGAGCATGGCCTGGAGTTCCTTGAGTTTGCCGGCGTTGTGGCTGGCCAATACGAGTTGCTGGAAATTCATCATTCGCCTGGGAACACTTCCTGGTTGAAGCTGAGTTTATGGCTGACCCCGCCGGTTTCGACATTCAGGTCGAAGGTCAGCGTCTCGGCCTGTTCGATCTTGAACTGGGCGATATAGTACACCGCACCCCGATCGGTAATTTGCCTGAACGACAGCGGGTTGCTGCGCCCGGTGAGGTCCTGCACCGTGCCACTGACCACTGCCATCGCGGGCTTGCTGGCCTTGAGCACGGCAACATTGAGCACCCCCTGGTTCTTGCTGCGGGTCAGCCCCGTGGCGGCGGCGATATCCGGCTGCAGCATGCTTGAGGTGAAGGCGCTGTAGTGCACCGTCACGTCGCCGAAAACTTCCTTGCGCTCGGGTTTGGCGGCATCGGCAGCCAGTACCGGCAGGGCCAGGCACAGGCTGATCAGGAACAGGGTTAGGCGACGCATGGTGCGATTCCTCTGCTGAGCGTCAGACCGCCAGTTGGTGCTCCTGCAAGCCTGGGCTGCTGACGCGGTAAATGCCGATTTCACCCAGAAGATTAGGCCAAAGCCGGCCGCCCCACCCGTTGCGGTGCAAGTGGTCGACAGCCAGGCGGTCGAGGACCTTGGCGTGGCGCTCATGGCACAGCTCTTCGAAGTCGGCGAAGGTGCAGAAGTGAATGTTCGGCGTGTTGTACCAGGTGTATGGCATGAAGTCCGAAACCGGCATCCGGCCTTTGGTCGCCAAGTACCAACGGCAGCGCCAGTGGCCAAAATTCGGGAAGGTGATGATGCACTGGCGGCCCACCCGCAGCATCTCGTCGAGGATGCGGTCAGGGTACTCCACGGCCTGCAGTGCCTGGGTCATGATCACCACGTCGAAGCTGTTGCTGGCGAAGTTGCCCAGGCCTTTGTCGAGGTCTTGCTCGATGACGTTGACGCCTTTGGCCACGCACGCGGCGATATTGTCGGCGTCGATCTCCAGGCCGTAGCCGGTGACCTGCTTGCGATCACGCAGCGAAGCCAGCAGCTCGCCACTGCCGCAGCCCAGGTCGAGTACCCGGCTGCCGGCGGGAATCCAGTCGTGGATGATTTCCAGGTCGGCTCTCATGCTGTCCTCAGATGGCGATGCGGTTCATGTAGTTCGAGAAACCCTGCATGTAGCGAGGCGTGGGAATCAGGAAGGCATCGTGCCCGTAAGGCGAGTCGATCTCCAGGTAGCAGACGTTCTTGCGTGCTGCCATCAGGGCGTCGACGATCTCGCGCGAACGGGCCGGCGAGAAGCGCCAGTCGGTGGTGAACGACATGATGCAGTAGTCCGCCGTGACGTTGGCCAGGGTTGCGGCCAGGTCCCCGCCATTGGCCGCGGCCGGGTCGAAGTAGTCCAGCGCCTTGGTCATCAGCAGGTAGGTGTTGGCGTCGAAGCGGCCGGAGAACTCTTCGCCCTGATAGCGCAGGTAGCTCTCGACCTGGAATTCGACGCTGTGGAAGTCGTAGTTGAGCTTGTCGCTCTTGAGCTCACGGCCGAATTTTTCACCCATCGAGTCGTCGGACAAGTAGGTGATATGCCCGACCATACGCGCCAGCATCAGGCCGCGCTTGGGGATCACACCCTGGTCCTGGAACGAACCGCCGTGGAATTCGGGGTCTGTGAGGATTGCCTGGCGTGCCACTTCGTTGAAGGCGATATTTTGCGCTGAAAGCTTGGGCGCCGAGGCGATATCCACGCAATGGCGCACGCGGTCGGGGTAGGTCATGGTCCACTGCAGGGCCTGCATGCCACCCAGGCTGCCGCCGACGATGGCGGCCCATTGCCGGATGCCCAGACGATCGGCCAGGCGCGCCTGGCTGTGCACCCAGTCCACCACGGTCAGTACCGGGAAGTCCGCGCCATAGGGTTTGCCGGTGGCGGGGTTGACGCTGCTCGGGCCTGTGCTGCCGTTGCAGCCGCCGAGGTTGTTCAGGCTGACCACGAAGAAACGGTTGGTGTCGATCGGCTTGCCTGGGCCGATGCAGCTGTCCCACCAGCCCGGCTTGCGGTCGGTGGCGGCATGGTAGCCGGCGGCATGGTGGTGGCCAGACAGGGCATGGCAGATCAGCACGGCATTGCTCGCGCTGGCGTTCAGGGTGCCATAGGTCTCGTAAACCAGCTCGTAGCTGGCCAGCGAACGGCCGCAGGCCAAGGCCAGCGGTTCATCGAATTGGGCTGTTTGCGGTGTAACCAGACCGACGGAATCTTCGGGAAGGACAGTGGACATCGACCCTGCTCACGCTTGACGGAGGCGTAAGTCTAAAGAGCGCTACCCCCAGCGGCAAGCAAAGGCTTGCCGCTGGGAACAACAGGGGTCAGATCATCCGCCACAGTTCTTGTGGCATACCGGCGTAGGCGGCCAGCGGGGGCATGACGAACGACTGGATCACCTGGATCGCCAGGAAGGCGAAGATCGGCGAGATGTCCATGCCGCCCAGGTTAGGAACCAGGCGGCGGAACGGCGCCAATACCGGTTCGCTGATCTGGTAGGCCAGCTCGGCTGCCGGGTTGTGGCTGTTCGGCGCCACCCAGGAAACGATCACCATGACAATCATCGCCACCCAGAAGATCTTCAGGAACAGCGAGGTGATGCCGATGATCGCCCACATCAGCAGGTGCAGGACGTCGCCGAAGGTGCCGTAGGTGACCATCAGCACAAAGCCCATCAGCAGTGCCTGGATGACCACCGCCAGCAGCAGCGACGAGGTGTCGAGGCCGCCGACGCTTGGGATGATGCGCCGGATTGGCTTGAGCAGCGGCTGGGTGGCGCGGACTGCGAACTGGCACAGCGGGTTGTAGAAGTTGGCTTTTACCAGCTGCAGTACGAAGCGCAGCAGGACGATCACCAGGTACAGGCTGACCAGGGTTTGCACCACGAAGATCGCGGCGCCGGACAGTGCATTCATCTGGAACTCCTTATTTGCCCAATTGCTCGGCCAGCTCGGCGGAACGCGTCGCCGCTGCTGCCAGTGCCTTATCTACGATGGCTTCGAAACCATTAGCCTGGAACGACTTGATGGCTGCCTCGGTAGTGCCGGCCGGCGATGTCACGCGGCGGCGCAGTTCGGCGGCGTCGACATCACTGGCCACGGCCATGTGTGCGGCACCCAGCGCAGTCTGCAGGGTCAGCTTGGAGGCGGTCTCGCGCGGCAGGCCGAGTTTTTCGCCAGCGGCGGTCATGGCCTCGATCAGCAGGAAGAAATACGCTGGGCCACTGCCGGAAACGGCGGTCACTGCATCCAGTTGTTGTTCTTCATCCAGCCACAGGGCGGTGCCGACAGCCGACAGCAGCTGCTCGGCCTGCTCGCGCTGTGTGCTGGAAACCTCGGCAGTGGCATACAGGCCGCTCACGCCCTGGCGCAGCAGCGCCGGGGTATTGGGCATGCAGCGCACCACCGGGCGGGCGCCGAGCCAGGTTTGCAGGCTGGCACAGGTAATGCCGGCAGCGATGGACACGATCAGCTGGCCATCCTGCAGGCTTGGCTGCAGCGTTTGGCAGACGGCCTTCATTACCTGCGGCTTGACCGCCAGGACGATTACATCGGCCCCGGCGATGGCCTGCGCGTTGTCTTCGAAAACCTCGATACCGTGTTCGGCCTGGACCCGGGTGCGGGTATCGGCGCCAGGGTCGCTGGCGCGGATCTGCGCGGCGTCCAGGCCCTGGGCGCGCAGGCCGCCGATCAGGCTGGCGGCCATGTTGCCGGCGCCGATGAAGGCAATACGTGTCTTGCTCATGTCAGGTCCTTGAGGGAAAGAGTGAGTAAAGCATGGAATCAGACGGGGCCGTAGTTGCGCGCCCCGAACAGGGCGGTGCCGATGCGGACCCAGGTCGCGCCCTGTGCAATCGCGGCTTCCAGGTCGTGGCTCATGCCCATGGACAAGGTGTCCATGCCGAGATTCAGGCTGTCTTGCAACTGGCGCAGAGTGGCAAAGGCGGCCTCTTGCTCGGCGCGGTCTTCGCTCGGCTCGGGGATTGCCATCAAACCGCGCAGGCGCAGGTTGGGCAGAGCGGCCACGGCATGGGCCAGCGCGGGGAGGTCGGCCGCAGCGCAGCCTGACTTGCTGTCTTCCCCGCTGACGTTCACCTGCAGGCAGATGTTCAGGGGCGGCAAGCCCTGGGGGCGCTGTTCGGACAGGCGTTGGGCGATCTTCAGGCGGTCCACGGAATGTACCCAGTCGAAATGCTCGGCAATGGCTTTGGTCTTGTTCGACTGAATGGGGCCTATGAAGTGCCAGATCAAGGGCAGGTCGCCCAGCGCTTGCTGTTTGCCCAAGGCTTCCTGCAGGTAGTTTTCGCCGACATCGCGCACCCCTGCTGCATGAATTTCGCGGATGGCACTGGCCGGTTTGGTCTTGCTCACCGCCAGCAAGTGGACGCCGGCCGGGTCGCGCCCGACGGCCTCGGCTGCACGTTGAATGCGCGCGGCGAGGGCGGAAAGGTTGTCTGCTATGGTGGACATGGATCGATGCCGTCGGCTCTGGGGTCTGCGGCATTCTACCTGCTTGATGGCCGTTGGGGAGTCTCATGGACGTGACCGACCTGTTGGCCCGGGCTGGCGATGCAGGGGCGAGTGACCTGCACCTGGCTGCGGGCGAGATACCGATGCTACGCGTGGATGGCGAGCTGCGGCGCATGGACCTGCCGCGCGTGATGCCAGCTGCATTGACCGATGCCCTGGCGCCGCTGCTTGATGACAGCCAGCGCCACCAGTGGGCGCAAGGTGATGAGCTGGATCTGGCGTTGGAGCTGCCGTCACTTGGCCGCTTTCGCCTGAATCTGTTTCGTCAGCTCAATGGCCCGGCGGCGACCCTTCGCCTGATCCCAAAACGAATCGCCACACTTGAAGAACTCGACCTTGAAGAAGTGTTTCGAGCTGTTGCGCAGTGCGCTGATGGCCTGATTCTGATCGGCGGCCCCACTGGCAGTGGTAAAACCAGCACCTTGGCAACGCTGATCGATCAGCTCAATCGCCGGCGCTCTGCGCACATCATCACGCTTGAAGACCCTGTTGAAGTTATCCACAGCAGCCAGCGCAGCCTGGTCAACCAGCGCGAGATCGGTCGGCATTGCCGCGACTTTTCCCAGGGCTTGCGCAGCGCGCTCCGTCAGGACCCGGACGTGATCATGATTGGCGAATTGCGTGATCTGGAGACGATTCGCCTGGCACTGCGGGCCGCTGAAACGGGGCACCTGGTGCTGGCGACGGTGCACACGCGTTCGGCGGCGGGGAGCATCGACCGGCTGGTTGAAGTGTTTGCCGCTGAGGAGAAGCCGTTGGTGGCGGCGATGTTGGCGGAGTCGCTGCGCATGGTGGTGGCGCAGGTGTTGGTCAAGCGCGTAGGTGGTGGGCGTATGGCTGCCAGGGAGGTGCTGGTGGTGACGCCTGCGGTGCGCAACCTGATCCGCGAGGGGCGGATGGCGCAGTTGTGTTCGGTGATGCAGACGGGGGCGGCGCAGGGGATGCGGACGATGGAAGGCGCGATGCGGGGGTTGAGGGATAAGGGATTGATCGAGCCCTCACTTTGACTGTTCGGGCCTCTTCGCGGGCAAGCCCGCTCCTACAGGGGCATCACTATGCCTGTGGGAGCGGGCTTGCCCGCGAAGAGGCCCGGACGATCAGCGCTTGGCCAGTGCCAACTGCTGCTGTTCCTTCGGCAACACCCGCTTGGCCACCACATAGTGCTTCTGCCAGTAGGGCTTGCTCAGGTTGTCGATGCTCACCCGCTTGCCGCGGCGCGGTGCGTGGATGAAGCGGTCGTTGCCCAGGTAGATGGCAACGTGGTTTACCCGGCGGCTCTTGATGTTGAAGAAGATCAGGTCGCCCGGCTTGAGGTCACTTTTGGCCACCTTCACGCCGTGGCCCTGGGCCATGGCATTGGAGGTGCGCGGCAGGTCGACATCGGCCACGTCGTTGAAGGCGTATTTGACCAGCCCGCTGCAGTCGAAGCCTTTTTTAGGGCTGCTGCCGCCCCAAACATACGGGGTACCGAGCACATTGACGGCGCGGCTGAGCACGTCGCTGCTCTGCTTCGGCGACATGGCCGCAACAGGCAGGTTGTGAGCCTTGGCAGCGCTGCTGCTTGGGCGTGCGCGTAGCGTGCTGTGCTTGCTGGGCGCGTGTTTCACCGAGGCATTGGTGGTATAGCCGGTGAAACCGTTGGGAAGACGTTGCTCACGGTTGGTGGCGTGGGCGGCCAGGGGCAATAATAGGCAGAGGGTCAGCCATGTCTTGAACAAAGGCGGCATAGATGAAGCTCTTGTGAAGTTTTGATTTTGGTTTTGGTGTTGGCGCGCAACTTTATAACAGCTTTTTGATCAATTTCTGATCCGTTGGTCGATTGTCATGCTGCCGTACGTCGGCCTTCGCCAGAAAAGTCACATTTTTTTTTAGAAAATTTTTGGATAACCCACGAGGGCTACGAATGAACAGTTATGAACAGGGGGCGCCGCTGCACGACACCCACAGCAAGGTCATCGGCTATCTGCTGTGGATTTTCGGCTTCACAGGCTCGCACCGTTTCTACTACGGCAAGCCCATCACCGGGACGATCTGGTTCTTCACCCTGGGCCTGCTCGGCATCGGCTGGCTGATCGACCTGTTCCTGATCCCGGCCATGGACCGGGAGGCTGATCTACGCTTCCATTCCGGGCGCATCGATTACAACATTGCCTGGGTTCTGCTGACCTTCCTGGGCATTTTCGGCGTGCATCGGCTGTACCAGGGCAAATGGATCACCGCGATCATCTATTTCTTCACCGGTGGCTTGTTCCTGGTGGGCGTGCTGTATGACTTCTGGACCCTGAACGGGCAGATCTCCCAGGCCAACGCCGAGCGCCGCTGAGGCACAAAAAAGGCCTTGTCGCGCTGAGCGGCAAGGCCTTTTTTTTAGTCACTGACGGGTCTGTCGCTGCTGCAGCAGCAGGTTGCTGAACCCTGCCCCCGCCAGCTGCTTCTGCGCCCCGGTCAGCTGTTCGCGATTGCTGAACGGCCCCACCAGTACGCGGTACCAGGTCTCATCCTTGACGGTCCCCGACTCCACCTTCACCGCCTGGCCGAGCAGGATGATCTGCGCGCGCACCTTGTCGGCATCGGCCTGCTTGCGGAACGAGCCGGCCTGCAGGAAGAACTGCGTGGTGGCTGCAGGCTTGATCACCGGCGGCGCAGGCGGTGGCGTTTGCCCCAGCAGGGCGGCCTGGGCACGGGCCGTATCGATCTTCGCCGCTTCCGCTGGCGTCACCGGGGTCACCGGTTGTGCAGGCACAGGTGGCGTCTTCTCAGGCACTGCCTCGGGTGGCACGATCACTTCCGACTCTGGCAGCAGGGTGTAGAAGTCGTACTTCGGCTTCACCGGTTGCTGCACGGTGGCAGGCGTTGATTTGCTGGCCTCGGCGACCTTCTCCGGCTTCTGCTGCTCCGGCTTGGTGCGCTTGATATCGCCACCCCCCGGCTCGAGCTTCATCAGGAAGACGATGAACGCGCCGACGGTCAGGCCGACCGCCAACCATACCCAGCCTGGGATCGGCTGTTTGGCCGGTGCCTGAGTGCGGCTGGCGCCGCGCTTGGGTGCTGGTTTTTTCTTGGCTGCCAACTTACATGCGCTCCAGGGTTTCCAGGCCGAGCAGTTCCAGACCTTGTTTGAGGGTGCGACCGGTCAGGGCAGCCAGGCGCAGACGGCTCTGCTGCTGCTCTGGGGTTTCGGCGGCGAGGATCGGGCAGTTCTCGTAGAAGCTGGAGAACAGGCCGGCCAAGTCGTAGAGGTAAGTGCACAGCACGTGCGGGGTGCCTTTGTCGGCGACGCTGTTGAGCACTTCGCCGAATTGCGCCAGGCGTGCGGCCAGGTCCAGCTCGTGGGCCGCTTGCAGGACGATGTTGCCTTCGACTTCGTCGAAGCCCTTGCCCAGCTTGCGGAATACGCCGGCCACACGGGTGTAGGCGTACAGCAGGTACGGCGCGGTGTTGCCTTCGAAATTGAGCATCAGCTCGAAGTTGAAGCTGTAGTCACTGGTGCGGTGCTTGGACAGGTCGGCGTATTTCACCGCGCCAATGCCAACCACTTCACCGATGTGGCGCAGTTCGTCTTCGGTCAGGCTCGGGTTTTTCTCCTTGACCAGGGCATAAGCGCGCTCCTTGGCCTCGGTGAGCAGGTCGATCAGCTTTACGGTGCCGCCGTCACGGGTCTTGAACGGGCGGCCGTCGGCGCCGTTCATGGTACCGAAGCCCATGTGCTCCATCTGCATGGGGTGGCCGACGAAACCGGCGCGGCGCGCCACTTCGAACACCTGGTTGAAGTGCAGGGCCTGGCGCTGGTCGACGAAGTACAGCGCGCGGTCGGCCTTGAGCACGTTGCTGCGGTAGCGTACGGCAGCCAGGTCGGTGGTGGCGTACAGGTAGCCGCCGTCAGCCTTCTGCACGATCACCGGCAGTGGCTCGCCTTCGCTGTTCTTGAATTCTTCGAGGAACACGCACTGCGCGCCCTGGTCTTCGACCAGCAGGCCCTTGGCCTTGAGGTCGGCAACCACGTTGGCCAGGTCAGCGTTGTAGGCGCTCTCGCCCATCACGTCGGCCATGGTCAGCTTGACGTTGAGCAGCTCGTAGGTCTTCTGGCAGTGGGACAGGGAAATGTCCTTGAAGCGCGTCCACAGGGCCAGGCAGTCGGGGTCGCCAGCCTGCAGCTTGACCACCAGGCCGCGGGCGCGGGTGGCGAACTCTTCCGATTCGTCGAAGCGCTTCTTCGCCGCACGGTAGAAGTTTTCCAGGTCCGACAGCTCGTCGCTGGTGATCGGGTTTTCCTGCAGGTAGGCCATCAGCATGCCGAACTGCGTGCCCCAGTCGCCCACGTGGTTCTGGCGGATGACGTTGTCACCGAGGAACTCCAGCACGCGCGCGACGCTGTCACCAATGATGGTCGAGCGCAGGTGGCCGACATGCATCTCTTTGGCCAGGTTCGGCGCCGACATGTCGATCACGACTTTTTCGCTCGGGCCGGCCTTGCGCACGCCCAGGTGGCCGTCGGCCAGGGCTGCGTCCAGGCGGTTGGCCAGGGCGTCGGTGTTCTGGAAGAAGTTGAGGAAGCCGGGGCCGGCGATCTCGACCTTGCTGATGTCGGCGCTGGCCGGCAGGGCGTTGATCAGTTTTTCGGCCAGGTCGCGCGGCTTCATGCCGGCCGGTTTGGCCAGCATCATGGCGATGTTGCTGGCGAAGTCGCCGTGGGTCTTGTCCCGGGCGTTTTCCACCTGGATCGCCGGCGACAGCCCTTCAGGCAGCACACCGTCGGTGACGAGTTGGGTGAGGGCTTGCTGGATCAGCTGGCGAATGGTGTCTTTCATGGGGATCTCTTTTCGACCGCTAGCGCGGTGGAGCGCCTGGGTGCGCAGGTGGAAAAACTGGGCATTATCCGTTTCCGGGGCCGGGTTGCCAACCTTTGGGCGGCAAGCTCAATAAAGGTCGACTGGGTCGACGTCCAGCGACCAGCGTACTTGCCGCCCGCTTGGCAGCTGCTCCAACACTAGCAACCAGGCACTGATCAGTCGATGCAAGGGTGCCCGGGTGTTGGCCTGGATCAACAGTTGTGCGCGGAAGCGCCCGGCCTTGCGCTCCATCGGAGCAGGCACCGGGCCCAACAGTTCAATACCGGGCAGGCGCTGCTCGGCCACCAGCCGTTCCGCTGCGTTACAGGCCTCGTCGAGGAAGCCCTCGGCCTGCCCTGGCTTGTGCGCTTCGGCGCGCAGCAGGGCGAGGTGGGAAAAGGGCGGCAGGCCGGCGGCGCGGCGCTCGTCCAGAGCCTGCTCGGCAAAGGCGAAGTAGCCTTGCTCGGTCAGTTGTACCAGCAATGGATGGTCGGCCAGGTGGGTCTGGATCACCACCTTGCCGGGCTCTTCGGCCCGCCCGGCGCGCCCCGCCACCTGCACGATGAGCTGGGCCATGCGCTCGGTGGCGCGGAAATCGCCGGAGAACAGCCCACCATCGGCATCGAGGATGGCGACCAGGGTGACCCGCGGGAAGTGGTGACCCTTGGCCAGCATCTGCGTGCCGACCAGGATGCTTGGCTGGCCACGCTGGATGGTGCTGAACAGGTTGTGCATGGCGTCCTTGCGCGACGTGCTGTCGCGGTCCACCCGCAGAATCGGGTAGTCCGGGAACAGCACCGTCAGCCGTTCCTCGGCACGTTCGGTGCCCGCGCCCACCGCGCGCAGGTCAACGTGGCTGCACTTGGGGCACTGGTGCGGCAGGCGTTCGTCGTAGCCGCAGTGGTGGCAGCGCAGCACCCCGGAGCGCTGGTGCACGGTCATGCGCGCGTCACAGCGCGGGCATTCCGAAAGCCAGCCGCAGTCATGGCACAGCAAGGTCGGCGCGAAGCCGCGACGGTTGAGGAACACCAGTACCTGCTGGCCGGCCTCCAAGGTCTGGCGAATGGCCTGCTGCAGCGGGCCGCTGATACCGCTGTCCAGCGGCAGGCTTTTTACATCCAGGCGGATCATCCGCGGCGGCCTTGCACCGCCGGCGCGCTGGTTCATGCGCAGCAGGCGGTAGCGGCCGGTCAGGGCGTTGTGCAGGGTTTCCAGCGACGGGGTGGCCGAGCCGAGCAGGATCGGGATGTTTTCCTGATGGGCACGCACCAGCGCCAGGTCGCGGGCGTGGTAGCGCAGGCCTTCCTGCTGTTTATAGGAGCCGTCGTGCTCTTCGTCGATGATGATCAGGCCGGGGTTTTTCATCGGCGTGAACAGCGCCGAGCGCGTGCCGATGATGATATCCGCCTCGCCATCACGCGCCGCCAGCCAGGCGTCGAGGCGCTCGCGGTCATTCACCGCCGAGTGCAGCAGGGCGATACGGGCGTTGAAGCGCTGCTCGAAGCGCGCCAGGGTCTGTGGGCCGAGGTTGATCTCGGGGATCAGCACCAGCGCTTGCTTGCCGGCTTCCAGGGTTTCGCGAATCAGCTGCAGGTAGACTTCGGTCTTGCCGCTGCCGGTGACGCCGGCCAGCAGGAAGGCATTGAAGCTGTCAAAGCCTTCGCGCACGGTGTCGAAGGCTTCGCGCTGTTCGTCGTTGAGTGGTAGCTCCGGCTGGGCCAGCCAATGCTCGTGGCGCTGCGCCGGGAGGTGGCGACGTGTTTCGAGCCGAACCAGGTCCTTGGCCAGCAGCAGGTCGAGGCTGTCCTTATTCAGGTTGAGCTTGCTCAGCAGGCTGTGCGCCACGCCGTGCGGGTGCTGGGCCAGGGTCTTGAGGGCGTCGCGCTGGCGCGGCGCGCGGGCGATGCGTGGGTCTTCGATACGGGCATCGGGGGCGACGTGCCAGAAGCGCTCCTGGCGCATCTCGGCTGGCTCGCCCTGGCGCAGCAAGGTGGGCAGGGCCCAACTCAGGGTGTCGCCGAGGCTGTGCTGATAATACTGGGCAGTCCACAGGCACAGCTTGAACAGTGACGCCGGCACCGGCGAAACCGGGTCGAGCAGGGCGCTGGCCGGCTTGAGCTTGTCGGCAGGGACCTCGCTGTGGTCGCACACCTCGACCAGTACGCCGATCATCTCGCGACGGCCGAACGGTACGCGGATGCGCATGCCCGGGGTGAGTGCCTGGCGCGCCATGCTCGCCGGCGCCCGATAGTCGAACAGGCGACGCAGCGGGGAGGGCAGGGCAAGGCGCAGAATGACGTCGGACACGCGGAAGGTCTCGCAGGGCGTTACAAATGAGTGGCGAGCCTAGCAGACGACGGTCGGTGCAAGCGACAACTTGCGTTGGAGTGAAGCTCTGGTATTATTTGCCGCCTAATTACGTGCGGTATTCAACAATTGGTGTTGGGTGGCGGCACGCAGCTCGAGGAAGTGACCATGAAAGCTGATATTCATCCGAACTACGAAGCGGTTGCAGTGACTTGCAGCTGCGGCAACAAATTCGAAACGCGTTCGACCCTGGGCAACACCCTGGCGATCGACGTTTGCAACCTGTGCCACCCGTTCTACACCGGTAAGCAGAAAGTCCTGGACACCGGTGGTCGCGTACAGAAGTTCGCCGATCGCTTCGGTATGTTCGGTACCAAGAAGTAATCATGCGCATGGCGAACCCTTCGGGCTTCGCATTGTTGCTGAAAAAGGCGCCCCTTGTGGGCGCTTTTTTTGTGGGCGCGATCTGGCAGGCGTCGGCGCTGGCGTTCTGCCCGCTGCCGGTCAAGCCGCAGCAGGTGGCAGTGCGTCAGGTGGTGGATGGCGACACGCTACGCCTTGTCGATGGCCGCAGTGTGCGCATGATCGGCATCAACGCGCCGGAAATCGGGCGCAAGGGGCGCACCAGCGAGCCCTACGCCGAGGCCGCCAGGCAGCGCCTGCAAGCCTTGGTCAAAGCCAGTGACGGCCGGGTCGGGCTGGTGCAGGGCGTCGAGGCCAAGGACAAATACGGGCGCACGCTGGCCCATATCTACGGCCGCAATGGCGACAATCTTGAGGCGCGCTTGCTCAGCGAGGGCCTTGGCTACCGTGTCGCGGTGGCACCCAATGTGCGCTTGGTGGCTTGCCAGCAAGTGGCCGAGCAGTCGGCGCGCAAGGCCAGGGCCGGGCTGTGGCGCAACTCGCCGGTGCTGCGCGCCCGCGAGGTCAGGCAATCGGGGTTCGCGGTTATCGGTGGCAGCATTCAGAGCGTTGCACGCAATCGCGGGGGCGTCTGGCTGGCGCTGGAGACCGGCGTGGTGTTGCAGGTTCCCGCTCGTCTGCAACGCAACTTCCCTGCAGGCTTCTTCGATAACCTCAAAGGACGCCAGGTCGAGGCGCGCGGTTGGGTGCTGGATCGTTCCCGCAAGGGTGGGCTCAAGCCGGGGCAGCGACGTTGGGTGTTGCCATTGACCGATCCGAGCATGCTGGAGCGCATTTCAGGCTGAAAAGATGTAGACATTTCGCTATTGGATTGTACACACTGGTGGCTCCAATGCCCCCGTGTGTTATAGCGTAAAGTCGTAGGCTAAAGGCCTTGACACAAGTGACCGGCCAGTCTTGTGACTCCCCGGCTCTTTGCGTATCCTCGGCGGTCCGTCAGAACAGTAAATAGCGGAATGCCCACCATGTCAGACCTGAAAACCGCCGCTCTCGAATATCACGCTCAACCTCGTCCGGGGAAACTGAGCGTCGAGCTCTCCAAGCCCACCGCCACCGCCCGTGATCTCGCCCTGGCCTACAGCCCAGGCGTTGCAGAACCTGTGCGTGAAATCGGCCGTGATCCTGAGCTGGCCTACAAATACACCGGCAAGGGCAACCTTGTTGCAGTGATTTCCGATGGCACCGCCATCCTCGGTCTGGGTGACCTCGGTCCACTGGCTTCCAAGCCGGTCATGGAAGGCAAGGGCGTTCTGTTCAAGCGTTTCGCCGGTATCGACGTATTCGACATCGAAGTCGAATCGGAAAGCCCACAAGCTTTCATCGACACCGTTCGCCGCATCTCGATTACCTTCGGTGGCATCAACCTCGAAGACATCAAGGCGCCTGAGTGCTTCGAAATCGAACGCACCCTGATCGAGCAGTGCGATATTCCAGTGTTCCACGATGACCAGCACGGCACCGCGATCGTTACCGCCGCCGGCATGATCAACGCCCTGGAAATCGCTGGCAAAAAACTCGAAGACGCCAAGATCGTCTGCCTGGGTGCCGGCGCTGCTGCCATCTCGTGCATGAAGCTGCTGGTCAGCATGGGTGCCAAGGTTGAGAACATCTTCATGATCGACCGCAGCGGCGTGATCCACGCTGGCCGCGACGACCTGAACCAGTACAAGGCCCAGTTCGCCCACGCCACCGACAAGCGCAGCCTGGCTGATGCCCTGGAAGGTGCTGACGTGTTCGTTGGCCTGTCCGGCCCGAACCTGCTGAGCCCGGAAGGCCTGAAGTCGATGGCCGCCAACCCGATCGTGTTCGCGTGCTCGAACCCGGACCCGGAAATCTCGCCAGAGCTGGCTCACGCCACCCGCAACGACGTGATCATGGCCACCGGTCGTTCCGACTACCCGAACCAGGTCAACAACGTTCTCGGCTTCCCGTTCATCTTCCGTGGTGCCCTGGATGTTCGCGCCAAGCGCATCAACGAAGAAATGAAGATCGCCGCCGCCATCGCCCTGAAAGACCTGGCCAAGCTGCCAGTGCCCAAGGAAGTATGCGAGGCCTACGGCGTCGAAGGTCTGGAATTCGGCCGTGAGTACATCATTCCGAAGCCGCTGGACGCTCGCCTGATCACCGTCGTTTCCGACGCAGTGGCCAAGGCCGCCATCGAATCCGGCGTGGCTACCCTGCCGTATCCGAAGCACTACCCGCTGAACAGCGTGGATGAAGTGTTCAACGGCTGATCCTCAGGCCGTAGCAACACAAAAAAGCCCCGGCTCGTGTGAGTCGGGGCTTTTTGTTTGCCTGCTGATTGGTCGGTGGCCTGTCAGGGCCCTATTGCCGGCAAGCCAGCTCCTGCAGGTACCGCACAACGCTCAGGGTTGGTGCTGACTCTGTTGGAGCCGGCTTGCCGGCTATAGGCCTCGCTGCAAAGTCACTGTCAGAACAGATCCATCGGCGCTGCTTCATCCGCTGGCAGCGGGCTGCCAGGTGCTGCACCATTGCCCAGCTCATCCACCGACGGTGGCGAGTCCTCAGCCTTGAACAGCTCGAAGTACGCGTTCGGCGTGCTCGGCGAGGCTGCGCGGCCGCTGACCGGGTCGACCCGCAGGCTGAGGATGCCTTCCGGCTCTGCAGGGGCGTGGTTTGGCTTGTCCTTGAGCGCCGCGCCCATGAAGCTCATCCAGATCGGCAGCGCCGCAGTGCCGCCGTATTCGCGGCGGCCCAAGGTTTCCGGCTGGTCGAAGCCGACCCAGACGGTAGTCACGTAATCGGCGTTGTAGCCCGAGAACCAGGCATCCTTGGACTCGTTGGTGGTGCCGGTCTTGCCTGCCAGGTCAGTACGGCCCAAGGCCAGCGCCCGGCGCCCGGTACCGCGCTTGATCACGTCCTGCAGCATGCTGGTGAGGATATAGGTGGTGCGGCCATCGATGATCTGCTCGGCGATCACCGGCGCTTGCGGTGCCGGCGCTATCTGGCCGAAGGCCGACGGTGCCTCGCCGGGCATTGCCGCGGTGCTGAAAGGCTGCTCCGGTGCGGCCAGGCCTGCATGGTCTTCGGCGCCTTGCGGCACGCGTGCCGGGTTGGCGGTGAACAGGGTTTCGCCGCTACGGCTTTCGATGCGCTCGATCAGGTACGGGTTGACCTTGTAGCCGCCGTTGGCAAAGGTGCTCCACCCGGTGGCGATTTCCATCGGCGTCAGCGTTGCGGTGCCCAGCGCCAGCGACAGGTTGCGCGGCAGGTCCTGCTTGTTGAAGCCGAACTTGGCGATGTAGTCGATGGTGCGGCCTACACCCATGGCCTGCAGCAGGCGGATCGATACCAGGTTGCGCGACTTGTACAACGCTTCGCGCATGCGGATCGGGCCAAGGAAGGTGTTGGTGTCGTTCTTTGGCCGCCATTCCTTGTCGAGGTACTCGTCGACGAACACGATCGGTGCATCGTTGACCAGGCTGGCGGCGGTATAGCCGCTGTCCAGCGCGGCGCTGTAGATGAACGGCTTGAAGCTCGAGCCCGGCTGGCGCTTGGCCTGCATGGCGCGGTTGTAGTTGCTCTGCTCGAACGAGAAGCCGCCCACCAGCGCACGAATGGCACCGTTGTAAGGGTCCAGGGTTACCAGCGCACTCTGGGCACCGGGCACCTGGCTGAATTTGAGCTTGCCGTCGTCCAGGCGCTGCAGGCGTACCAGGTCGCCGACCTGGGCCACGTCAGCCGGCGATTGCGGCGCGCGCCCCTGGGAGTTGCTGTTGATGAACGGGCGCGCCCACTTCATGGTGTCCCAGGCAACGTCTTCTTCTTTGCCGCTGCGGGTCAGCACCTTGATGCCAGTCTTTTCGACATGGGTAATGATGGCCGGCTCCAGCCCGCCCAGGGTGCGCTGCTTGTTCAACTCCTGCAGCCAGGCGGCCTGGGTCTTGCCCGGGAAGCGTGCGTCCGGGCCGCGGTAGCCATGGCGTTCGTCATAGTCCGACAGGCCGTTGAGGACTGCCTTGTTGGCCATTTCCTGCATGTCACTCGGCACCGTGGTGGTGACGCGGAAGCCTTCGGTGTAGGCCTCGCTGCCATAGCGGCCGACCATTTCGGCGCGGGCCATCTCGGCGATGTACGGCGCGTTCACTTCAGGTGTCGGCACGTGGTAGCTGGCGTTGAGCGGCTCGGCCAGTGCGCTCTGGTAGCTGGCTTCGTCGATCTTGCCGAGCTTGTACATGCGGCCCAGGATCCAGTCGCGGCGCTCTTTCGCACGCACCGGGTTGGCCAGCGGGTTGAATCGCGACGGCGCCTTGGGCAGGCCGGCGATCATCGCCATCTGCGCCAGGCTCACGTCCCGGATCGATTTGCCGTAGTACACCTGCGCGGCGGCGTCGATGCCGTAGGCTCGGTTACCCAGGTAGATCTTGTTCACGTACAGCTCGAGGATCTCGTCCTTGGTCAGCTCACGCTCGATCTGCAGGGCCAGCAGAATCTCGTTGGTCTTGCGCGAGAAGCTGCGCTCGCTGGTCAGGAAGAAGTTCTTCGCCACCTGCATGGTGATGGTGCTGCCGCCGGTCTGGATGTGACCGGTTTTAACCAGCTGGGTCGCGGCGCGCATGAGGCTGCTCGGATCGACACCGTAGTGGTTAAGGAAATTGTCGTCTTCGGCTGACAGAAGCGCCTGAATGAACTGCGGGGGGATTTCCGCGAAACGGATTGGCGAGCGGCGCATTTCGCCGAACTCGGCAATGAGCTTGCCGTCGCTGCTGTACACCCTCAGGGGGATCTGCAACTGGATGCTTCTGAGCGAATCGACCGACGGCAGGTTGGGACTAAGATACAGAAACGCACCGCTCACACCGAGTACGAGCGCGCAGATGACTGCGACGAAAGACCACCAGAAGAACTTCAGCAGGCGTATCAAGGCTTTTGGGTGTCCAGGTTGAGGGGTGAGTTGCGCACGGAGCCGGCGGACGAAAAAAACGCTGGGCATTATAAGCATTTTTCGCCTCGCCGGGTGACCGGCCAGGCGGCCCGCTGCACCGCCTGGCCTTCCAGAGACTGGCGATGCAGCGGGTTTACGGTTGCCACAAGGGAACAACGATGCTTGGACGCATGGGCAAGGATGCCGGTTCACTGCTGGGGGTGGAAATTGCCTCCGATTCTGTACGGGTGCTGCAGTTGCGGCGGCTAAAGGGGCGCTATGAGCGGGTTGCGTGGGCACTGGAACGGTTCGAGCCGTTTACCGCTGGCGACTGGTGGCAGGCGCCGGATCGCGTTCTGGCGGCATTGAGTAGCGCCTATCGGCGCAGCGGTAGCCGCCAACGCCGGGTGGCGGTGGCACTGCCTGCTTCGCAGGTGATCTGCAAGTTGTGGCAATTGCCGCCCGGCCAGTCTGAAGCCGATCTGGAGGCGAAGCTGCTGGCCGACGCGGACAGGCTGTTCCCATTTCCGCTGGAAGAGCTGGTAATGGATTTTCAGGTAATGGGCGCTTCACAGGTTCAGGCAGGGGCTCGGGATGTCATGGTGGCCGCCTGTCGGCAGGCTGTGCTGAACCCCCTGGAGGCGCTGTTCGAGGCGGCCGGACTACAGCTTGAAGCGGTGGAGGTCGACAGCATCGCTTTGCGGCGGCTTCTGCCTCAGCCGCGTGCAGAAGGCTCGGCGTTGCTGCGACTGGAGCCGTGTAGCGCGACGCTGCATTGCTGGTCCCCAGATGTACTGCCCCAGCGGCGCGAAATGCCCTTGGATCGGCTGTGCGAGTTGGTTGCCGGTTGTCCCTTTCTGAATGATCTGGTGGTCACCAGCACGCCGACACTCCATCAGGCTCGGCTGCAACAACTGGCTGATAGCCTGAGTGTGCAATGCCGGCCATTGCCCGCGGTGGCCGGCATCGATTGTCACGACAACAGCATGACACTGGCGTGCGCGCTGGCATTGGGAGGTTGGCGCTGATGTTGCGTATCAACCTTCTACCCTGGCGCGAGCAGCAGCGCCAGGCGGCCCTGCGGCGCTTGCGCCTGATGCTGGTCGGCGGTGTGCTTCTGGCGTTATGCGTCGTGTTGTTGATGGACCAGCTGGCGCGGCAAAGGGCGCAGCAGCAGGCGATGGCCAATGTCAGTCAGCAAGCGGTGATTGCTGGGTTGGACGCTCAGCTGGAGCGGCTTGAAAGCGCCAGGGAAACGCTTGACTCGGTGCGTGCTCAAGCTGACATGCTGGCCGCTTTGCACGCTGATAGAGGGCTTCTGGTCGCACTTTTCGCCGACCTGGAGCGTGCACTGCCTGAGGGTGTTCAGGTAGTCGAGCTGAAGCTTGAAGGCGACCGCCTGCATATCGTCGGGCTGGCTGTTTCCGGGGCCGTGGTGGCGCAGTTCATGCGCGACCTGGGGCGCTCCAGTGTGGTGCTGGACCTGGAGCTCAAACGCTTGAAAAGTCTGCCGGCTGGCGATGAGTTCCTGATGCTGGGGCGCATGTCGGCGTCGTGGTCGTGAGCGTTCTCTACCGCCTGGATTGGCTGCTGCCGGTCGTTCGCTCACCTTTGCTGAGCTATGCCCTGCCGATTTCTGTCGCGCTTGCAGTGCTTGCGCTGGGTTGCCTTGTTCGCCTGCCGGAGTGGCGGCAGCTCCAGCAGCTAGAACAGGCACAGGGCAGGCAACTGAGCGAGGAGCAGGAAGCCAAAACCGCTCGAGTGCTGGCGAGTGAGTCCATACGGGAAGCCACTGGCGAGGCTGAGCTGGAACTGCTAGACCACCGCTGGCGCCTTGCAGCAGGGGGCGACATCAGCGACTTGCTCGACCAGCTGGCAGCCTCCGGGCATGCGCATGGGCTGCACTTCGAGCAACTGGATGTACAGGAGGAGGTGAAGATGCCCGGCTTTCGCCGGACACCGCTCGATGTGCTGGTGGTTGGCCGCTATGCGTCGCTGCGCATGTGGCTGGACGATTGGCTGGGTCAGGTTCGCCTGCTGCGTGCTGGCGACCTGTATCTGGCCAGCGCAGCTGGCAAGCCTGGCTTGCTCCGCTTGCGCCTGCGGGTCAACGCCTTCCAGGCCGATGGGCCGGTGCCGGAGCCAGGCTCGCTGGCCCTGACCCCCGCCCGCGCTGACGTTCTGCCCCCTGTTCTCGACCCGTTTTCAGCCTGGTCGACCCGCGTTGCCCGCGAAGGGCTGGCCAACGTTCCACTGGCTCAGCTTGAAATGGTCGGCAGTTTGTCGCGCGGCCTGGAATACCAGGCAGTGCTGTCGTCTGCAGGTAGGTTGTACCGTGTGCGCGCCGGTGACGCGTTAGGGCGCGATGAGGGCGTGGTGAGCCATGTCGGCGAGAGGCAGGTCGAGGTGCGTGAACGGTTGTTCGTGGGTGGCAGGTGGCGGGAACGCAGCACATTGCTAACGCTCAGGAAGGGCGTGGACAGGGAGGTCAGGGAAGATGATGAAAGGCTTGATGACGTGGCTGATGTTGGCCGTGCTGCCGATGCCATTGATGGCCGCGACACCACATCGGGGTGAGCCGATTTCGTTGAACTTCCAGGATGTGGAAGTGCGCTCGGTGCTGCAGGTGCTGGCCGATTACGCCGGTATCAATCTGGTCGCCAGTGACACGGTTCAGGGCAACATTACCCTGCGCCTGCAGGGCGTGCCTTGGGATCAAGCCCTGGAGCTGATCTTGCGCAGCAAGGGGCTGGCGCGAAGGGAGGAAGGCAATGTGCTGCTGGTGGCACCAGCGGCCGAACTGGCTGAACAGTCACTTGGCGCGCGCCTGGGGCAGGAGCTGGACGCTCAACTGCAACCTTTGCGCCGGGAGTTGCTGCGGATCCATCACGCCGAAGCGTCCGAACTTGCAGAGTTGCTGCTGGCAACGCTGGCCGACGACGGTATCCTCACCGGCCGCGGGAGCTTGAGTGTCGATACCCGCACCAACACATTGGTGGCGCACCAGCCTGAAGATCGACTCGCCGAGTTGCGCCAGTTGGTGGCGCAACTGGACGTGCCGGTGCGCCAGGTGGCGATCGAGGCGCGCATTGTCGAAGCCAATCTCGACTACGAGAAGAGCCTGGGGGTGCGCTGGGGGCGACGGCTTTATGGCGAGACCCCACAGTTAGGGAGGGATGTGTTCGTCGATCTGGGTGTGGAGCGGGCCGGTTCCAGCATCGGCCTTGGCCTGCTGCGCGGAGGTGTGCTGCTGGACCTGGAGCTCAGCGCCATGGAAAAGACCGGCAACGGCGAAATCATTTCCCAGCCCAAGGTCGTCACCGCTGACAAAGAGACAGCCCGCATACTCAAGGGCACCGAGGTGCCTTACCAGGAGACGACCAAAAGCGGTGCTACGTCTGTCGCCTTCCGTGAAGCGTCGCTGTCTCTGGAGGTCACCCCGCAGATCACCCCGGACGGCAAGGTCATCATGACGGTCAAGGTGACCAAGGATGAGCCTGATTTCGTCAATGCCTTGAATGATGTGCCGCCAATCCGCAAGAACGAGGTGAATGCCAAGGTTCGGGTGGCCGATGGCGAGACAATCGTCATTGGGGGTGTGTACTCGACCACGCAAAACAATGTGGTCGACAAGGTGCCATTTTTTGGCGATCTGCCGTATGTTGGGCGGCTGTTTCGACGCGATGCATTACAAGAGAAAAAATCCGAGCTGCTGGTCTTCCTGACTCCGCGTATCATGAGTGACCAGGCGATTGCTGTGAGTCGTTGATTCTGTGCGAAATTTGATACTTGTAGGGCCCATGGGCGCTGGTAAAAGCACCATCGGACGCCTGTTGGCCAAAGAACTGCGCCTGCTGTTCAAAGATTCCGACAAGGAAATCGAACTGCGGTCCGGCGCCAATATCCCGTGGATCTTCGACAAGGAAGGCGAACCGGGCTTTCGTGACCGTGAGGAGGCGATGATCGCCGAACTCTGCGCGCTCGATGGCGTGGTCGTGGCGACCGGTGGCGGCGCAGTGATGCGCGAGGCCAATCGCCGGGCGTTGCACCGGGGCGGCCGGGTGATCTACCTGCATGCCTCGGTGGAGCAGCAGGTCGGGCGCACCGCGCGCGATCGCAATCGCCCGTTGCTGCGTACCGCCAACCCGGAGGCGACGTTGCGCAACCTGCTGGAAACGCGCGACCCGCTCTACCGTGAGATTGCTGACCTGGTGGTGGAAACCGACGAACGGCCGCCGCGTATGGTCGTGCTCGACATTCTCGACCGCTTGCAGCAGTTGCCGCCCCGGTAAGCCGGGACTATTCTCGGCCAGCGCCGAGGCGAGGTTCAACGATACCGCGTGGGTCGCTCAGCCGACGCCGCGCCCAAGTACATTGTGGGGATACATGCAGACACTAAAGGTCGACCTGGGCGAGCGCAGCTACCCGATCTACATTGGCGAAGGCCTGCTTGACCAGCCCGAGTTGCTGGCGCCGCATATTGCCGGCCGGCAGGTTGCCATCGTTTCCAACGAGACCGTCGCGCCCCTGTATCTCGAACGTTTGAGCAAGACCCTCGGTGCCTATTCGGTGCTGCCCGTGATCCTTCCAGACGGCGAAGCCTTCAAGAATTGGGAAACCCTGCAGCTGATCTTCGACGGCCTGCTGACTGCCCGGCACGACCGCCGCACCACGGTGGTCGCCCTTGGCGGTGGCGTGATCGGTGACATGGCCGGTTTCGCAGCGGCCTGCTACCAGCGCGGCGTCGATTTCATTCAGGTGCCGACCACGCTGCTGTCCCAGGTCGACTCCTCGGTCGGCGGCAAGACTGGCATCAACCACCCGCTGGGCAAGAACATGGTGGGTGCCTTCTATCAGCCCAACGCGGTGCTGATCGATACCACCAGCCTCAAGACCCTGCCCGAGCGTGAGCTGTCGGCGGGCCTGGCCGAAGTGATCAAGTACGGCCTGATCTGCGACAAACCCTTCCTCGGCTGGCTCGAAGACAACATCGAGGCCCTGCGCGCCCTGGAGCCTGCTGCCCTGACCGAAGCGATCCGCCGCTCCTGCGCGGCCAAGGCCGCAGTGGTGGGTGCCGATGAGCGCGAATCCGGCGTGCGCGCCACTCTCAACCTGGGGCATACCTTCGGGCATGCCATCGAAACGCACATGGGCTACGGTGTCTGGTTGCACGGCGAAGCCGTGGCAGCGGGCACGGTGATGGCCCTGGAAATGTCCATGCGCCTGGGCTGGATCGACCAGCCCGAGCGCGATCGCGCAATCCGCCTGCTGCAGGATGCAGGTTTGCCGGTGGTGCCACCACAGGAAATGACCCCGGCGCATTTCATGGAGCATATGGCGGTCGATAAAAAGGTGATCGATGGGCGTCTGCGTCTGGTGCTGCTGCGCCAGATGGGTGAAGCCGTGGTCACCGACGACTATCCGAAAGAGATTCTTCAGGCCACGCTGTCGGCGGATTACCGCGCGATCGTGGCCCAGCTTTGAGGTTGTGACAGCGCAATGACCAGTTTGCATGCCGATGAGGCGTTTCTCGACCACTACCAGTTGAGCCACGATCCGTTCGCGCCGCGTGTGCCCGGCTTCAAGTTCTTCCCTGCCCAGCGCAAGCCCGTGCTCGGCCAACTGCATCACTTGGCCCGCTACAGCCAGCTGATGCTGGTGGTTACAGGCCCGGTAGGCAGCGGCAAGACACTGCTGCGCCAGGCCTTGGTGGCCAGCACCAACAAACAGTCGGTGCAGAGCGTGGTGGTATCGGCCCGCGGTGCCAGCGATGCGGCCAGCGTGCTGGGCCAGGTGGCCCAGTCGCTGGAAGTAGCCCAGCCCGAAGTCCAGGCGATTCTGTCCAAGGTGGTACAACTCGCCCTCACCGGGCAAGAAGTCTACTTGCTGGTGGATGATGCGGAACAACTCGACGAGTCGGCACTCCAAGCGTTGCTGGAACTGGCGGCAGGTGTCGCGGAAGGGCGCCCGCACGTGTTCCTGTTCGGCGAACCCTCGCTGATCGCAGGGTTGGAGGAGATCCATGTCGAGGAAGAGCGTTTCCACGTCATCGAACTCGCCCCCTACAGCGAGGAAGAGACCCGCGAGTACCTGGAACAGCGCCTTGAAGGTGCCGGCCGGGGCATCGATGTGTTCACCCGTGAGCAGCTCGTCGATATCCATGAAAACTCCGACGGTTGGCCTGGCAACATCAACCAGGTCGCCCGCGATACCTTGATCGAAGCCATGATCGCCAGCCGCACGACGGCCAAGCGACCAACCATGGGGTTCAAAATGCCTAAGAAACACGTGCTCGCGTTGTCCGCTGTCGTCGTGGTCGCCGTTGCTGCCGCGGTTCTCATGCCCAAGAAAGGCGACAAGGCGCCAACCGATGCGCCAGCAGCCCAGGCCCAGCTGCCGCTGGGGGACGGCAAGTCGACCGACCCTTCCATCGAGTTCTCCGGCTCTTCGCAGCCGATGCCACTGCCGCTGGTTGGCCAGTCGCAGCCGGTGATGCGTGAGCCGCTGGCCCAGGCCGCGGGCATGGGCGATGGCGAGGAAGGCGGCCCGGCGGGTAACACCGCGTTGCAGCCTGGCAACCCGCCGACGGTCACCACCACCGCACCACCGCAAGGTGTGGCTGCCGGCCCGGCACCGACCATGGCGCAAGCCACCACCAGCCCTGCTCCGGCTCAGCCAGTAGCACCTGCGCAGAAGCCTGTTGCAACCCAGCCGGCCAAGCCGGTAGCGCCTGCCAAGCCTGCTCCGGCACCGACCCAGGTGGCCACCGCCAAGCCCGCTGCCAAACCTGCTGAAAAAGCAGCCGCTGGTGGCAGCACCGGTGGTTGGTACGCTGGCCAGAAGCCCGGCAATTATGTGGTGCAGATTCTCGGCACCAGTTCCGAAGCGTCGGCCCAGGCCTTCGTCAAGGCGCAGGGTGGCGACTATCGCTACTTCAAGAAAAACCTGCAGGGCAAGCCGCTGTACGTGGTCACTTATGGCAGCTTCGCCAACCGCGATGCAGCGGTTGCGGCAATCAAGAACTTGCCAGCGAAGGTCCAGGCTGGTAAACCTTGGCCACGTACCGTCGGCAGCGTCCAACAAGAGCTGGCCACGGCTCGCTGATTACCTTCCGGGCGGCATCACCCCGCCGCCCAGTTGCTGAGCGAAACTGACTTTCGTCTAGCCTGCTGCGCTCGAGCGCGGCAGGCTTTTCTGTCCCAGACTGCCGGCCACAAGCCAATCTTGCAGTCATGGCTGAAACGCTTCAGACTCTAGCCAAGCCGCTATCACGGCGCATGGCGCAAAAACATTCAAAATTGCGACATAAATTTTCAATGGTGAGACATGAAAATTTGTGGGCATCGCTGTCGCTGTGCAACAATGGTTTTCCATGGCCACCGCAAAAAAGCTGGCATTTGATCGGCGTGGATGGTAAGTGGTTGTTAAAAAAGAGATTTGCCTCCGGTTGAGAGGTGAACCTGGTGAGATAGTGTCTATGAAAACAGGTCTGTACCATCCCGAAGAATTCAAGGACAACTGTGGTTTTGGCCTGATCGCCCATATGACGGGTGAACCCAGCCACCACCTTCTGCAAACCGCCATGCAGGCACTGACTTGCATGACCCACCGCGGCGGAATCAACGCCGACGGCAAGACCGGCGACGGTTGCGGCCTGCTCATGCAGAAGCCTGATCAATTCCTGCGTGCCATGGCCCAGGAGCACTTTGCGGTCGAACTGCCCAAGCAGTACGCCGTCGGCATGGTGTTCTTCAATCAGGACCCAGTTAAAGCCGAAGCTGCTCGCGCCAACATGGATCGCGAAATCCTTGCCGCCGGTCTTACGCTGGTGGGCTGGCGTAAAGTGCCGATCGACACCAGCGTGCTCGGCCGCCTGGCCCTGGAGCGTCTGCCGCAGATCGAACAGGTGTTCATCGGCGGTGAAGGCCTGAGCGATCAGGAATTCGCCATCAAGCTGTTCAGTGCCCGTCGCCGTTCGTCCGTGGCCAACGCCCACGACGCCGACCACTACATCTGCAGCTTCTCGCACAAGACCATCATCTACAAAGGCCTGATGATGCCGCGCGATCTCGCGGCCTTCTACCCGGACCTTGATGACGAGCGCCTGCAAACCGCGATCTGCGTGTTCCACCAGCGCTTCTCCACCAATACCCTGCCGAAATGGCCGCTGGCGCAGCCGTTCCGCTTCCTCGCCCACAACGGCGAAATCAACACCATCACCGGCAACCGCAACTGGGCCATGGCCCGTCGCACCAAGTTCGCCAACGACCTGATCCCCGACCTCGAAGAGCTCGGCCCGCTGGTCAACCGCGTCGGCTCCGACTCCTCGAGCATGGACAACATGCTCGAGCTGATGGTCACTGGCGGCATCGACCTGTTCCGTGGCGTGCGCATGCTGGTACCGCCAGCCTGGCAGAACGTCGAGACCATGGACGCCGACCTGCGCGCCTTCTACGAGTACAACTCCATGCACATGGAGCCGTGGGATGGCCCGGCCGGTATCGTCATGACCGAAGGCCGCCACGCGGTCTGCCTGCTCGACCGTAACGGCCTGCGCCCGGCGCGCTGGGTGACCACCACCAATGGCTATATCACCATCGCTTCGGAAATTGGCGTATGGGGCTACAAGCCTGATGAAGTCGTTGCCAAGGGCCGCGTCGGCCCGGGTCAGATCCTGGCTGTCGACACCGAGACCGGCCATATCCTCGACACCGACGCCATCGATAACCGTTTGAAGTCGCGCCACCCGTACAAGCGCTGGCTGCGTCAGCACGCCCTGCGCATTCAGGCGACGCTGACCGATGACCAGGGCGCTGCCAGCTACGACAGCGACCAGCTCAAGCAATACATGAAGATGTTCCAGGTCACCTTCGAGGAGCGTGACCAGGTATTGCGCCCACTCGGCGAGCAGGGCCAGGAAGCGGTCGGCTCCATGGGCGACGACACGCCGATGGCCGTGCTGTCGCAGCGCGTGCGTTCGCCGTACGACTTCTTCCGCCAGCAGTTCGCCCAGGTAACCAACCCGCCGATCGACCCGCTGCGCGAAGCGATCGTCATGTCGCTGGAAATCTGCCTGGGCGCCGAGCGCAACATCTTCCAGGAATCCCCGGAGCACGCCTCGCGGGTGATTCTCAGCTCGCCGGTCATCTCGCCCGCCAAGTGGCGTTCGCTGATGAACCTGGAGCGCGAAGGCTTCGACCGCCAGCTGATCGACCTCAACTACGAGGAAAGCATCGGCCTGGAAGCTGCCATCCGCAACATCGCCGACCAGGCTGAAGAAGCGGTGCGGGCCGGCAAGACCCAACTGGTGCTGAGCGACCGTTACATCGCCCCGGGCAAGCTGCCGGTGCACGCTTCGTTCGCCGTCGGCGCAGTGCACCACCGCCTGACCGAAAAGGGCCTGCGCTGCGACAGCAACATCCTGGTCGAAACCGCCACCGCCCGCGATCCGCACCACTTCGCCGTGCTGCTGGGCTTCGGCGCCTCCGCCGTGTACCCGTACCTGGCCTATGAAGTGCTGGCCGACCTGATCCGTACCGGCGAGGTGCTGGGCGACCTGGATGAAGTCTTCAAGTACTACCGCAAAGGCATCTCCAAAGGCCTGCTGAAGATCCTGTCGAAGATGGGTATCTCCACCGTTGCCTCGTACCGTGGCGCGCAGCTGTTCGAAGCCGTGGGCCTGGCCGAGGAAGTGGTCGGCCTGAGCTTCAAGGGCGTTTCCAGCCGCATCAAGGGGGCGCGCTTCGTCGACCTCGAGGGCGACCAGAAGCTGCTCGCCGCCGAAGCCTGGAGCGCGCGCAAGCCGATCCAGCAAGGCGGCCTGCTCAAGTTCGTTCACGGTGGCGAATACCACGCCTACAACCCGGACGTGGTCAATACCCTGCAGGCTGCCGTGCAGCAGGGTGACTACGCCAAGTTCAAGGAATACACCACGCTGGTCGACCAGCGCCCGGTGTCGATGATCCGCGACCTGCTGAAAGTGAAAGTGGCCGACGAGGCTCTGCCGCTGGAGCAGATCGAGCCGCTGGAGGCGATCCTCAAGCGCTTCGACTCGGCGGGTATCTCGCTGGGTGCACTGTCGCCAGAGGCCCACGAAGCGCTGGCCGAGGCGATGAACCGCCTGGGCGCGCGCTCCAACTCCGGTGAGGGCGGTGAAGACCCGTCGCGCTACGGCACCGTCCGCAGCTCGAAAATCAAGCAGGTCGCCACCGGCCGCTTCGGTGTGACGCCGGAATACCTGGTCAATGCCGAAGTGCTGCAGATCAAAGTTGCCCAGGGCGCCAAGCCCGGTGAGGGCGGCCAGCTGCCAGGCGGCAAGGTCAACGGCCTGATCGCCAAGCTGCGCTATGCGGTACCGGGCGTGACCCTGATCTCGCCGCCGCCGCACCACGACATCTATTCGATCGAAGACCTGGCCCAGCTGATCTACGACCTCAAGCAGGTCAACCCGCAGGCATTGGTATCGGTCAAGCTGGTCGCAGAGGCTGGCGTTGGTACCATCGCCGCTGGCGTGGCCAAGGCCTACGCCGACCTGATCACCATCTCCGGTTACGACGGTGGCACCGGTGCTTCGCCCCTGACGTCGATCAAGTACGCTGGCGCCCCGTGGGAACTGGGCCTGGCTGAAACCCATCAGACCCTGCGCGGCAACGACCTGCGCGGCAAGGTGCGGGTACAGACCGACGGCGGCCTGAAAACCGGCCTCGACGTTATCAAGGCAGCCATCCTCGGCGCCGAAAGCTTCGGCTTCGGCACCGCGCCAATGATTGCCCTGGGCTGCAAGTACCTGCGCATCTGCCACCTGAACAACTGCGCCACCGGCGTAGCGACCCAGAACGACAAGCTGCGCAAGGACCACTACATCGGCACCGTCGACATGGTGATCAACTTCTTCACCTTCGTCGCCGAAGAAACCCGCGAGTGGCTGGCCAAGCTGGGCGTGCGCAGCCTGGGCGAGCTGATCGGCCGTACCGACCTGCTCGACGTGCTGCCGGGTGATACCGAGCGCCAGCAGTACCTGGACCTGTCGCCGCTGCTGGGCAGTTCGCACATCCCGGCGGACAAGCCGCAGTTCTGCGAGGTCGACAAGAACCCGCCGTTCGACAAGGGCGAGCTGGCCGAGAAGATGGTCGAAATGGCCCTGCCGGCCATTCGTGACCAGGCCGGTGGCGAGTTCGCGCTGGACATCTGCAACTGTGACCGTTCCATTGGTGCGCGCATCTCCGGCGAAATCGCCAAGCTGCACGGCAACCAGGGTATGGCGGCGTCGCCGATCACCTTCCGCTTCAAGGGCACTGCAGGCCAGAGCTTCGGCGTGTGGAACGCCGGTGGCCTGAACCTGTACCTGGAAGGTGACGCCAACGATTACGTCGGCAAAGGCATGACCGGTGGCAAGGTGACCATCGTGCCGCCTGCCGGCAGCCCGTTCGAAACCCAGCACAGCGCCATCGTCGGCAACACCTGCCTGTACGGCGCCACGGGCGGCAAGCTGTTTGCCGCCGGCACCGCGGGCGAGCGCTTCGCTGTGCGTAACTCCGGCGCCCACGCGGTGGTCGAGGGGACGGGTGATCACTGCTGTGAATACATGACCGGCGGCTTTGTCTGCGTCCTGGGCAAGACCGGTTACAACTTCGGTTCTGGCATGACTGGCGGCTTCGCCTACGTGCTCGACATGGACAACAGCTTCGTCGACAAGCTGAACCACGAACTGGTGGAAATCCAGCGCATCAGTGGTGAAGCGATGGAAGCCTACCGCAGCCACCTGGCGCGGGTCCTTGGCGAATACGTGGAAGAGACGGGCAGCGAGTGGGGGCGTGAGCTCTTCGAGAACCTGGACGACTATGTGCGGCGCTTCTGGCTGGTCAAGCCGAAAGCGGCCAACCTCAAGCAACTGCTGTCCAGCACCCGTGCCAACCCGCAGTAAAAACAGCTGCAAGTGGCAAGCCTCAAGCTGCAAGTCAATGCAGTTCGAGGTTTGCCCGGCTTAAGTGATCGTCTTGCGGCTTGCAGCGCGTAGCTTGCAGCTGCTGTTAAGAGGTTTTGAAAAATGGCTGAACGTCTGAGTAACGACTTCCAGTTCATCGAAGTGGGCCGCAAGGACCCGAAGAAAAAGCTGCTGCGCCAGCGCAAGAAGGAGTTCGTGGAGATCTACGAACCCTTCAAGCCGCAGCAGTCCGTAGAGCAGGCGCACCGTTGCCTGGGCTGCGGTAACCCGTACTGCGAGTGGAAGTGCCCGGTGCACAACTTCATCCCCAACTGGTTGAAGCTGGTTTCCGAAGGCAACATCCTGGCCGCCGCCGAGCTGTCGCACCAGACCAACACCCTGCCGGAAGTCTGTGGCCGCGTGTGCCCGCAAGACCGCCTGTGCGAGGGCGCCTGCACCTTGAACGACGGCTTCGGCGCCGTGACCATCGGCTCGGTGGAGAAGTACATCACCGATACCGCCTTCGCCATGGGCTGGCGCCCGGACATGTCCAAGGTCAAGCCGACCGGCAAGCGCGTCGCCATCATCGGCGCCGGCCCGGCGGGCCTGGGCTGTGCCGACGTGCTGGTGCGTGCTGGGGTGACCCCGGTGGTGTTCGACAAGAACCCGGAAATCGGCGGCCTGCTGACCTTCGGCATCCCCGAGTTCAAGCTGGAAAAGACCGTGCTGAGCAACCGCCGCGAAGTCTTCACCGGCATGGGCATCGAGTTCCGCTTGAACACCGAGGTGGGTACCGACATCACCATGGAGCAGCTGCTCGCCGAATACGATGCCGTGTTCATGGGTATGGGCACCTACACCTACATGAAGGGCGGTTTCCCGGGCGAAGACCTGCCGGGTGTGCATGACGCACTGGATTTCCTGATCGCCAACGTCAACCGCAACCTGGGCTTTGAAAAGTCGCCGGAAGACTTTGTCGACATGCAGGGCAAGAAGGTCGTGGTACTGGGCGGTGGCGACACCGCGATGGACTGCAACCGCACCTCGATCCGCCAGGGCGCCAAGTCGGTGACGTGTGCCTATCGCCGTGACGAGGCCAACATGCCCGGCTCGCGCAAAGAGGTGAAGAACGCCAAGGAAGAAGGCGTGAAGTTCCTCTATAACCGCCAGCCCATTGCGATTGTCGGCGAAGACAAGGTCGAAGGCGTGAAAGTCGTCGAGACCCGTCTTGGCGAGCCGGATGCCCGCGGCCGCCGCAGCCCCGAGCCGATCCCCGGCTCCGAAGAGATCCTGCCGGCCGACGCCGTGGTGATCGCTTTCGGCTTCCGCCCAAGCCCGGCACCGTGGTTCGAGCAGCATGGCATCGAGATGGACAGCCAGGGCCGCGTGGTGGCACCGGAGAAAGGCAAGTTCAAGCACCAGACCAGCAACCCGAAAATCTTCGCCGGTGGCGACATGGTGCGCGGTTCGGACCTGGTGGTAACCGCCATCTTCGAAGGCCGCACGGCCGCCGAAGGTATCCTGGATTACCTCGAAGTCTGAGGTTGTACTGGGTTTTGTATACAAAATCTATTGATCCAGGACATACCGATAGACAAAAGGCACGGCAATCAGCCGTGCCTTTTCTTTGTGCGTCTGAGAAAATGCCTGCACTTTTTTGCCGGATGCCGACATGACTGCCCTGAAGAACGATCGTTTCCTGCGTGCACTGCTCAAGCAACCCGTAGACGTCACCCCGGTGTGGATGATGCGCCAGGCCGGCCGCTACCTGCCGGAATACCGCGCCAGCCGCGCCAAGGCCGGCGACTTCATGAGCCTGTGCATGAACCCGCAGTTCGCCTGCGAGGTCACCCTGCAGCCGCTGGACCGCTACCCGCTGGA
Source organism: Pseudomonas sp. P39-UII1 (assembly GCF_039672635.1). NCBI lineage: Bacteria > Pseudomonadati > Pseudomonadota > Gammaproteobacteria > Pseudomonadales > Pseudomonadaceae > Pseudomonas > Pseudomonas sp. P39-UII1. The sequence goes on along the minus strand of NZ_JBDFPP010000009.1, from coordinate 118,258 downwards.
TGCGGCGATCCTGTTCTCGGACATCCTCACTATCCCCGACGCCATGGGCCTTGGCCTGTACTTCGAGACCGGCGAAGGCCCGCGTTTCAAGAAGGTCATCAGCACCCCGGCCGACATCGAGGCGCTGCAGGTACCTGACCCGCAGAAAGACCTCGGTTATGTGATGGACGCGGTCAGCACCATCCGTCGCGAGCTCAATGGCCGTGTGCCGCTGATCGGCTTCTCCGGCAGCCCTTGGACCCTGGCCACCTACATGGTCGAAGGCGGCTCGTCCAAGGACTTCCGCAAGACCAAGGCGATGGCCTACGACAACCCGCAAGCCCTGCATATGCTGCTGGACAAGCTGGCCCAGTCGGTCACCAGTTACCTCAACGGCCAGATCCTGGCGGGTGCCCAGGCAGTGCAGATCTTCGACACCTGGGGTGGCAACCTGTCGGCGGCGGCCTACCAGGAGTTCTCCCTGGCCTACATGCGCAAGATCGTCAGCGGCCTGATCCGCGAGCACGAAGGGCGCAAGGTGCCGGTGATCCTCTTCACCAAGAACGGCGGCCTGTGGCTGGAAAGCATTGCCGAAGCCGGTGCCGACGCCCTGGGCCTGGACTGGACTTGCGAAATCGGCGACGCCCGCCGCCGTGTGGGTGACAAGGTGGCCCTGCAGGGCAACATGGACCCGACCGTGCTGTATGCCAAGCCCGAGGCCATCCGCCAGGAAGTCGCGCGTATCCTCGCCAGCTACGGCAAGGGCACCGGCCACGTGTTCAACCTGGGGCACGGCATTACTCCGGAAGTCGATCCGGAGCACGCAGGTGTGTTCATCAATGCTGTGCACGAACTGTCGGCGCAATACCACCAGTGATCTGATGTCCCGACAACGAACCGGCCTGAGTGCCGGTTTTTTTTGCGTTAAGCTTCAATTCAGCGATCGTCGCTAATCTGGTCCCATCGAAACCCAAACAGGACCCGATCATCATGAAAACTCGTTACCTAGCACTGATCCTCGCCCCTTTCTTGAGCACAGCAGCCCTGGCCGCCGGCTACACCGGCCCGGGTGCCCAATCGGTCACCACCGTTGCCGCTGCCAATGATGCAGCCGATGACACTCCGGTAGTGCTGCAAGGCTTTGTGACCAAGAAGATCAACAACGACGACAAGTACGAATTCAAGGACAACACCGGCACCATCACCGTCGAGATCGACGATGAAGACCTGCCACCGACGCCGTTCAACGACAAGACCAAGGTCAAGCTGACCGGTGAGGTGGAGAAGCACCTGATGAGCCGTGAAGTGGATGTGGATATTGTCGAGATCATCAACTGATCTGAGGGCCCAATCGCCGGCAAGCCGGCTCCCACAGGGTGGACTGCCTCCAAGAAGTTGGCCACTAATCCAACACTTGGGCGCAGTCCAAATTGTGGGAGCCGGCTTGCCGGCGATGGGCTGCATAGCAGCCCTGTATCAGGCAGTCTTTGGTGCAAGCCTGCTCAACTTCAAAGCCACCAGCAACGCCACCGCCAGCAAGCTGCCAATGAACAGCCCGATCCCGTTCCAGCCCCACTGGTGCCAGAACACTCCACCGGCCGTCCCGGCCACACTCGACCCTGCGTAATAGCAGAACAGGTACAGCGACGAGGCCTGCCCTTTGGCCTTCAGCGCCCGACGCCCGATCCAACTGCTGGCCACCGAATGCGCGCCAAAGAAGCCGAAGGTGAACACCAGCATGCCGAGGATCACCAGCACCAGCGGTGATGCCAAGGTCATCAGCAAGCCGCCCGCCATTACCAGGATACTGGCCCAGAACACCTTGCGCCGGCCCAGTTTGTCAGCCAGGGCGCCGACCTGGGCCGAGCTGTAGATACCCGACAGGTAGACCACCGAGAGCAAGCCGACCAGCGCCTGGTTCATGTGGTAGGGCTCTGCCAGCAGGCGGTAGCCGATGTAGTTGAACAGGGTGACGAAGGCGCCCATCAGCAGGAAGGCTTCGAGGAACAGCCAGGGCAGGCCGGCGTCCTTGAAGTGCATGACGAAGCCGTCCAGCAGGCTGCGCGGGTGCAGCGTCTGTGCGCGGAAGTTGCGCGATTCGGGCAGCACTTTCCAGAACACCAGTGCCGCGCCCAAGGCCAGGCCACCGATGGTCAGCATTGCCGTGTGCCAGCTGACGAAATCGATCAGTACGCCGGTGATCAGCCGGCCGCTCATGCCACCAATGGCGTTGCCACCAATGTACAAACCCATGGCCAGGCCGATGTGCTGTGGGTGGATCTCTTCGCTCAGGTAGGTCATTGCCACTGCCGCCAGCCCGCTTAGCGACAGGCCGACCAGCGCCCGTGTGGCAAGTACACCTTCCCAGGTTGGCATCACCGCGCTGACCATGGTCGATAACGCCGCGCAGAGCAGCGCGAACACCATCACCGGCTTGCGCCCGATGCGGTCGGAGATCGGCCCGGTGACCAGCAAACCGAATGCCAGCATCCCGGTCGATACCGACAACACCAGGCTGCTCTGGGCGGCATTGATCGAAAACTCCTGCGACAACAACGGCATCATCGGCTGTACGCAGTACAGCAGGGCAAAGGTGGCGAAGCCGCCGCTGAACAGGGCCAGCACGGTTTTCATGAAGGCAGGGGTGCCTTTTTCGATCCAGATGTCGTGCAACGGAGCGGGGTCGGGGTCAGCAGGGAGGGGGGATACAGCAGTTTTCACGGGCGGGTACCTCTGGCGCAATGAAAAAAGCATATAGCTGGCTAATGATTACATCCAATATATTGTTCGACCTATTTAAGACGTTTGACGACCTGTTCCGGAGGCAGACATGGAACTGCGCCACCTGCGGTATTTCATCGCGGTTGCCGAAGAGCTGCATTTTGGCCGCGCGGCCCAGCAGCTGGGCATTTCCCAGCCACCCCTGAGCCAACAGATCCAGGCCTTGGAGCAGGAGCTGGGGGCACGCCTGTTCGAGCGTACCAACCGTCGGGTCGAACTGAGTGAGGCCGGCCGGCTGTTTCTGGAGGAGGCGCGCCAGGTGCTGGCGCAGGTGGAGAAAGCCGCCGATGTGGCGCGCCGAGCGCAATTGGGCGAGCTGGGCGAGATGAAGATCGGCTTTACCTCGTCGGCGCCGTTCACCTCGAAAATCCCCAAGGCTATCCATGCGTTTCGCCAGCGCTTCCCGGCCGTGCACCTGAACCTCAAGGAGATGAGCAGCCGCGACGTGGCCGAAGGCGTGTTCGACGAGTCCATCGAGGTCGGGCTGATGCGGCCCATGCCGCTGCCCGATGGCCTGGTGGCCACCGAACTTTTCCGCGAGCCGCTGGTAGCGGTAATCAATGCTTCGCATCCGCTGGCCGAGGGCACCGAGCACGGTGTACATATGGCGGCGCTGGCCCATGAACCGTTCGTGTTCTTCCCGCGCAGCTATGGCAGCGGGCTGCACGCGCAGCTGTTGAGCCTGGCCCGGCAGGCGGGTTTCAGCCCGCATTTTGCTCAGGAGGCGGGCGAGGCGATGACCATCATCGGGCTGGTATCGGCGGGGTTGGGGGTTTCGGTGTTGCCTGCCTCGTTCCAGCGCATGCGCATCGAAGGGGTGGTGTACCGCACCTTGCTGGATGAGGGGGCAATGTCGGCGGTGTGGCTGGTGCAGCGAGAGCGCGGCGCATCGGCGATGGCCAAAGCCTTCGCCGAGCTGCTTACCGGGTTGATGACCAGCTGACTCACGCCCAGCGACGGAAAATCAGCGAGGTGTTCACCCCGCCAAAGGCGAAGTTGTTGTTCATCACATACTCATTGCTCATCACGCGGAAATCACCCATCAGGTAGTCCAGTTCGCCGCACAAGGGGTCGACCTGATCGAGGTTGAGGGTGTGCACGTAGCGGTCGCTGTTCAGCATTTCGATGCTGAACCACGACTCCAGCGCCCCGCAGGCCCCCAGGGTATGGCCGAGGAAGCTCTTTTGCGAGCTGATTGGCATGCGTGGGCCGAACAGGCTGCTGGTGGCCTGGGTTTCGGCAATGTCGCCCTGCTCGGTGGCGGTGCCATGGCCGTTGACGTAGCCGATGGCCTCGGCGGCCAGCCCGGCATCGTCCAGTGCCAGTTGCATGGCCCGGCCCATGGTGACCTGCTCGGGCCGGGTGATGTGCTGGCCGTCGGCATTGCTGCCGAAACCGACCACTTCGGCATGGATCTTCGCCCCCCGGGCCAGCGCGTGCTCGAGTTCTTCCAGCACCAGCATGCCGCCACCTTCACCGATCACCAGCCCATCCCGGCCGACGTCGTAAGGCCGCGGGGTCAATTGCGGCGTGTCGTTTTTCAGGCTGGTGGCGTACAGCGCATCGAACACCATCGCCTCGGTGGGGCATAGCTCCTCGGCCCCACCAGCAAGCATCAGCGGCAGGCGGCCGTACTTGATCGCCTCGTAGGCGTAGCCCACGCCTTGGCTGCCGCTGGTGCAAGCGCTGGACGTAGGGATCAGGCGCCCGGTAAGGCCGAAGAAGATGCTGATGTTGGCCGCCGTGGTGTGCGGCATCATGCGCACATAGGAGTTGGCGTTCAGGCCATCGGCCACCGAGTTCATCAGCATGTTGCCGAACGTCTTGATCTCGTCGGTGCTGCCGGTGGACGAGCCACAGGCCACGCCCATGCGCCCGTCGCGGATACTTGGGTCGTCCAGCAGGCCGGCGTCGGCCAGGGCCCTTTCGGCGGCGGCAACCGCCAGGCGCGAGACCCGGCCCATGCTGCGCAGCTGTTTGCGGGTCCAGTGGCTGGGCACTTCAAAGCCGTCGATCGGGCCGGCCAGGCGAGTATTGAGCTCGGCAAAGCGGTCCCATTCATGCATGCGGCGGATGCCGCTGCGCTGCCCGGCAAAGTGCCCGGCGATGGTGGCCCAGTCGTTGCCCAGGGCCGTAATGCCGGCCATGCCGGTGACCACGACGCGGCGCATCAGCACAACCCCCCATTGACCGCCAGCACCTGGCGGGTGATGTAGGCCGCCTCTGGCGACATCAGGAAGTTCACCGCGCCGGCCACTTCTTCAGGGGTGCCCATGCGCCCGGCGGGGATCATCTTCAGTAATTCGTCCACGGGCACGTGCTCGTCCAGCATGGCGGTGTCGATCAGCCCGGGTGCCACGCAGTTGACGGTGATCCTGCGTTTGCCCAGCTCGATCGCCAGCGCCTTGGCCGCGCCGATCAGCCCCGCCTTGGAGGCGCTGTAGTTGACCTGGCCGCGGTTGCCAATCAAGCCGGACACCGAAGTGATACAGACGATGCGGCCGGGGGCGCGGCGGCGGATCATCGGCATGGTCAGCGGCTGCAGCACGTTGAAAAAACCATCGAGGTTGGTCCGCATCACCAGGTCCCAGTCGTCTTCGCTCAGCCCCGGGAACGCGCCGTCACGGGTCAGGCCTGCGTTGCACACCACGCCGTAGTAGGCCCCGTGGCTTTCCACATCCTGCTCCAGGATGGCCTTGCACGCTGCGCGGTCGGCGACATCGAACTGCAGTACCCGTGCCTGCTGGCCCAGTTCGCCAATTTGCGCAGCGACGGCATCGGCTTCGGCGCGGCCGCTGCGGCAATGCAGCACCAGGTCGTAGCCGGCTTGTGCCAGGCGCAAGGCGATGGCCCGGCCGATGCCTCGGCTGGAGCCTGTGACCAGAATGGTGTCAGTCATGGGTTGGATCCTCAGGGCCGGCTTCTGCCAGAAAACGGGCAGGTTGCGGCGGGGTATAGACATTCAGCCGGGCGCTGGCGTGGACGCCTGGGCCGCGCAGGTGGCATTCGAACACACCCATGCCGTTGTCGTCTTCCAGCGAGCGGATGGCGTGCACGTGCAACTCGGCACCGAGCGGAAAGTGTTCCACATCGCATTGGTATTTGCGCGTGCCGAGCAAAAAGCCCAGCGCGACCGGCTGGCCGTTGCGGCGCGCGCGGCAACCGGCAAAGGCCGCCACGCTTTGCGCCATCAGTTCGATACCGAACCAGGCCGGCAGGCTGCCGTCGGCGCGGTTGAACAGGCCGCCCTGGCGCACCATGGTACGCGTGTGGATCTGCTCGTCGTCGCAGCTGTCCACCTGATCGATCAGGATCATTTCGCCGGCGTGGGGCAACAGCTCGGCCAGTGGCCAGGGGATCATGGTGCATCTCCGAGAATCAGGCTGACATTGTTGCCGCCGAAGGCGAACGAGTTGCTCATCAACCGGCGCGGCCGCTCAGTGGCCAGACGATGCTGCGCAGTCACCAGGTCGAGTGCCGGCAGCAGCGGGTCGGCCTGGCCGTCCCACACATGCGGCGGCAGCAGGCCAAGCGGGTTATGCCCGCTGAGTATCAACCAGCAGAATGCCGCTTCCAGTGCGCCCGCAGCCCCCAGGGTATGGCCGGTCAGGGGTTTGCTCGAAGAGCATGGCAAGCCGGCACCGAACAGGCGGTGCACAGCGTGGCTTTCCATGGCGTCGTTGTGCGCCGTGGCGGTGCCGTGCAGGTTCAGGTAGCCGATCTGCGCAGGTGTGAGGCCTGCATTGTCGAGGGCTTTGGCCATGGCTTGCAAGGCGCCGTTACCGGTGGGGTCCGGTGCCGAAATGTGGTGGGCATCGGAGCTGGCGCCGGCGCCCAGCAAGGCCACGGACGGGCCGTTTGCATGGCCTTCGCGGGCCATCAGGAACAGGGCTGCCGCTTCACCGATGTTGATCCCGTCGCGGTTGGCCGAGAAGGGGTTGCAACGTTGCTCGCTGACCGCTTCCAGGGCGCTGAAACCGTTGAGCGTCAGGCCGCACAGGGTGTCCACGCCACCGCACAGCACGGCATCGCACACCCCCAGTTGGAGCAGCCGGCGTGCGCTCATCATGGCCCGGCCACTGGACGTGCAGGCGGTGGAAATGACATAGGCCGGCCCGCTCAGCTGCAGCCAGTCGGCGAGAAACTCGGCAGGTGCGCTCAGCGCCTGCTGGTCGTAGCGGTAGTGCGCGGGAAACTGGCCGGCTTGCAGGTAATGGGCGATATCTGCGCTGGCCTCGTCGATGCCCGAGGTGCTGGTGCCGAGGACCACGGCGATGCGGTGTGCGCCATGACGCGCGATGGCTGCCCGGATGGCCGGCTCTATCTGCAAGGCTGCGGCATACAGCAGCTGGTTGTTGCGGCTGTGATGGTCAGCCAGTGGCAGTGCAGGCAGTGCACCGCGCACCGCACCGACCGGTGGGCAGCACCCGGGAACCCAACCGGCATCGGCTTGCATGCCTGAGCAATCGCCGGCCAACAGGCGGGCGGTGATTTCGGCCTGGCCGCGACCAAGCGCACAGACCAGGCCCAAGGCATTGAGGTAGGCGGTCATGGCGTGTGCTCGCTGGGCATGGGGTCGACTTGATAACTCAGGCCCTGGTCGAGGTTCAAGTCGAACCCGTGCGCGGTCCGGTAATTGACCTGCCAGCGCTCCCCCAGCCAGCGGCGCTGGCCCTGCTGGCGCGCACCGGGGTAGAGCTGTGGCAACTGCGCGGCGGGCGTCAGGGCGAATAGCACGGCGGCGAACAGCTCCCGTGCGGCCGGGTTGGGGGGTAGCAGGCCGTCGGCCTGCCACTGCTGGCTGTCGAGCAACTGGCGTGCCTGGGGAATGCCCAGCAGGTCGAGCAGCGACCAGCGCAGGCGATGGTCTTCGCGCTGTATCACCAGCAGCCAGTCCTGACGCTGCCCGGCCTGCTCACGCAGCACATGCAACTGCTGTGGCAGTTCGAGCGTCGGCGCCTGTGTCGGCAGGGGGGGATGAGCGGCGCAGGCACCGAGCAACAGGCACAGAGCGAGGGTGGTCAGGTATTTCATGTGCGCTCCTGTTTGGCATGCGCCTTATCGCGTTGAGCGGCCCAGGGCGCCAGCAGGAAGCTGAACGCCAGGCCCAGGCTAACCGCCAGGCCGAAGTTGCTGACGGCTGGCGTGGCAGACAGCGCCAGCAGGCCAAATGAAAGCCAGGTGGTGAGTGCTGCCAGCAGCGTGCCGAGCAGGCTCACGGCAGGCCCACCGATATGTTCGTGCATGAGGATGGCGTAGTCGACGCTGATGGCCGTCACCAGCAGCAGGCCGAACAGGCTGAACAGGGTCAAGGGTTGGCCCAGCCAGCCCAGGCACGCCAGGCTGCACAGCGCCGCCAGCAGGGGCAGGGCGACAATACGCAGTGCGCCGCGCAGGCCGAACGGCAGCACCAGCAGCACCAGGATCAGCACGCAGGACAACAGCTTGAGCTCGGCGGCACTCACCTGGGTGGCGGCAAACAGTTGGTTCAGCTCCCCCAGGCGGTCCACCAGTTGCACGCCGTCGAGGTCTTCGACCTGCAAGCGCAACAACGCCGTATCGCCCAGGCCCTGCAAGCTGACGATGGCCGCCACGCCAGCGCCGTCTTCGCCCAGCCACAGCGGCCGCCACGCTTCACCCAAAGGCCCCGCCAGCAGCTGTTCGATGCGCTGCGTTGGCAATTGCTGCAAGTGCTGCAGCTCAGCCTGCAACGCTGCTTGTGGCACGCCCAGGTTCAACAACGGCTGCCAATGCTGTGGCAGCACCGCCAAGGCTTGGCGTGCCTGAGTTTGCTGTGCCGGGCTGGCGGCCAGCTGGCCGAGGCTCATGTAGCCCTTCAGCTTGCCCAGTTCGACCAGCTCATCGAGCTTGGCCGACAGCAGGCTCAGGCGTTCGAGCAACTGTTGCTGATCGGCGCCACGCACCAGGTAGAACTGGCTGGTGGGCTGGTAACCGGTAATGCGCGCAACGGCCTGCGCTTCTTCCAGCAACTGCGGGGGGCTGGCAACCCATTGGCGGATGTCGTTATGGCTGCCCAGGCGCAACAAGCCGGCAGCACAGAACCCCATCAGCAGCCCCAGCAGCACAGCACTGGGCACTCTGCGCAGCAGCCGTTCGCGCCAGCGGGTGAGCGTTCCGGCAACTTGCAGGGGCCAGTGTGGCGGGTGCAGCTGCACGCCGGCGAGCAGCGCCGGTAGCAGGCACACCGCGCTCAGGTAGGCACCCACCAGGCCTGCGGCCGAGAAGGCGGCTATCTGCGTCAGTGCTGGGAACGGTGTGAACGCCAAGGCCAGGTAGCCGATGCAGCTGGTCGCCAGGCTCAGGCTCATGCCTGGCAGGGTCAGGCGTACGGCCTGCCAGCTGCGCCATGGCTTCAGGCTCCAGCTCTTGGTCAGGTAGTGCAGCGGGTAATCCACCGCCACGCCGATCAGGCTCGAGCCCAGGACCAGCGTCATCACATGCATCTGGCCGAACAGCGCCACGCACACCACCGAACCGAACAGCATGCCCACCAGTACCGGTACGAATGCCAGCAGCGCCTGCCAGCGGCGGAACGCCAGTAGCAACAGCAGCACGATGCCCAGCGTCGCTCCCCCGCCGACCCAGGTGATTTCACGGCTGGCCTGCTGCTGGCCGGCTGCCGCATGCAGCAGGCCACTGGCGGCCAGCAGCTGTGCACCGGCCTGGCCGGCCTGCGCGCGGGCGGTGGCGAGCAGGTCGGCGACCTGCAGCGGCAAGTGGAGGTCGAAGGCATTGCCCAGGGTGCGTGCGCGCAGCAGTACCCAATACTGGCCCTCAGCCTCGGCGATCAGCGCACCGCTGGCAGTGTCCAGCGTCACGTTGGCAGGCTTGGGCTGGCTGTTCTGGATACGCCCTGTCAGGCCCAGCCAGTCATCCTGGCTGGGCACCAGGCTGAAGCCGGCGAAGGGGTCGAACAGGCTTTGCACGCGCAGTTCGACAAAGGCGTCGGGTTGTTCGATCAGCTGCTGGCGATCGGCGGCCGCAAGCATCGCCAGCCGGCCTTGCAGCAGCTGGTCGCGCACGGCCTGCAGGTCGGTCTGCAGGCTCCACTGGACTTTCTCGAACAGCCCGCTGGCCTGCCATTGCCCCGCCAGTGTCTGCGCCAGGGCCAGCGCCTGCTGGCGGTCGCTGTGGCCTACCAGTACCAGCAGCTCGCGGTTGAGCGGCTCCTGCATGCGCTGTTCGGCACGCTTGAGCAGCGGGTCCTCGGTGGCGCCAGGGACCAGTGTCATCAGGTCGGCCGACAAGGGCGCCGCGCGGTGCCACTGCCAGCCGGCGATGGCGAGCATGACCAGTAGCAGCCCGACGAAGAGGCGCGGCAACAGGCGTTCAGTCGGCAAAGTCACTGCGCTCCGCATCGCTCAGCGCGGCGGCGCTGCGGCTTTCGGGCATGCGCATCACGGTGCTGTCGCCCTGGGTTTCGCTCAGTTCGATGCGTTCGACAAACTGCCCGCCGCTGATATCAATGCGCGTGAATACCTGCCTGAGCAGCAGCGAACGCGGCGTCAGCTGCAGTTGCCACTGCTGCGCGGTACCCGTCAGGGCCAGCTCGAAGTCCCGTTGCAGGCCACTTCTGTCGCCTTGCAGCACGGCGAAGAACAAGCGGTTCTGCTCGGCCCCGGCGCTGCGGCTTGGCAGCGTTTGCCAGCCACTGGGGTCACGCCGGGCGATGCCGTTGGCATCGATGCGGTAATCCTGGCGCAGCGGTGTTTGCAGCAGCCACAGCAGGCCATGGTCGCGGGCGAGCACGAAGCGGCCCTTGCTCAGCAGCGGCTGGGGCAGGGCGCGCAGGTGTTTTTCCTGGATGAACGGGCCGCTGACCACGGCGGGTTTGCTGAGCTGCTTTTGCAGGTCTGCGAGGCCGAAGGCGAAGGTCAAGGGGCTTATGAGCATTAACAGCAGTGCACAGAAAAATGGGCCTGCGCTGCAGGCCATCGCCGGCAAGCCGGCTCCCACAGGTACTGGGGTGCTCTTGAAGGCGGTGATCCGGCGATGACTTCGGTAAGCGTTCATGTAAGCACCTTGCGCACGGCATCGAGCATCACCTGCGGCGAGGCCAGCTGCATCTCGCCGGTTGCGATGTGCACGGCCACCTGCACGGTGCTGGCGCGGGTCATGCGTTCGCCGGTGTCGGCGTCGCTGATCAGGTAGTGGATCTTCAGGCGGTTCTCCCATTCCACCAGGCTGGCGCGCACGCTCAGGCGCTGGCCAAAGCTGGCGCCGCGGATATAACGCAGCTGCAGGTCGATCACCGGCCAGGCGTAACCGCTGGCCTGCATCTGCAGGTAGTTGTGCGCCAGGCGGTCGAGCAGCGCGCAGCGGGCGACTTCCAGGTATTTGACGTAATGCCCGTGCCAGACGATGTGCATGCTGTCGACATCGAAAAAGGGCACGACGATTTCGCTGTCGACATGGAACACGCCGGGGTTACGCATGCAGCCTCCAGTGGCGTTCGCCGATGCGCTGCAGGCACAGGCGCAGGTCGCTTTCCAGGGCGCGGTCTTCGATGACCGGGGCAAAGTCTTCAAGCAAGGCTTCGTGCATCTTTGCCAGCGCGGGCGGCAGGGCGTGTGCCTGGCCGTGCCGGGTGCGCAGCCAGACGCCCTGGTTGGCGGCCAGCAGGCTGGCGGCGGCGACCTGCTCGGTCAACTCCAGCACGCGCAGGGCATCGCGCGCGGCGATGGTCCCCATGCTCACCTTGTCCTGGTTGTGGCACTCGGTGGAGCGCGAGAACACGCTGGCCGGCATGGTCTGTTTGAGGGCCTCGGCTGTCCAGGCGCTGGCGCCGATCTGCACGGCCTTGAAGCCATGGTTGAGCATCGCCCGGTCTGGGTTGGCACCGGACAGGTTGCTCGGCAAACCATGGTTGTAGCGGGTGTCGACCAGTAGCGCGAGCTGCCGGTCGAGCAGGTCGGCGACGTTGGCCACCAGGGTCTTGAGGCTGTCCATGGCGAAGGCGATATGGCCGCCGTAGAAGTGCCCGCCATGCAGCACCCGCTCGGCGTCGCCGTCGATGATCGGGTTGTCGTTGGCGCTGTTGAGTTCGGTTTCGATGAAGCCGCGCAGCCAGCCCAGGCTGTCGGCCAGCACGCCCAGCACATGTGGCGCGCAGCGCAGCGAGTAGCGGTCCTGCAGGCGGTGCAGCGGCGGCAGCGGGGCGTCGATGGCGAGGTCCTGGCGCAGCCAGGCGGCGACCTGGGTCTGCCCGGGGTGCGGTTTGGCGGCGAACAGGCGTTCGTCGAAGTGCTCCGGGTTGCCCTGCAGGCCGATGACGTTCAGCGCGGTGATGCGCGTGGCCAGTTGCAGCAGATAGTCGGCGCGGGCAAAGGCCAGGCAGGCCAGGCCGGTCATCACTGCGGTGCCGTTCATCAGCGCCAAGGCTTCCTTGGGCCGCAGCACCAGCGGCTGCCAGCCCAGTTCGCGGTGCACATCGGCACTGCTGCGGCGCTGGCCTTGGTACATCACTTCGCGCTCGCCGGACAGGGTTGCGGCAACGTAAGACAGCGGCGTCAGGTCGCCACTGGCCCCCACCGAGCCCTCTTCGGGGATCAGCGGCAGGATGTCGTAGGCCAGAAAGTCGCGCAGCCGCTCCAGTAACTCCAGGCGCACGCCCGACACGCCGTGGCTCAGCGAGCGCAGGCGGGCAGCCAGCACGGCGCGGGTGGCGGGGGCTTCAAGCAGCTTGCCCAGGCCGCAGCCATGGAAGGTGTACAGGTGCCGTGGCAGGGCCTCGACGTGCTCCAGCGGCACGGCCACCACGCACGAGTCGCCATAGCCGGTGGTCACGCCGTAGATCACCCCTTCCTTGTCGAGCAAGGTGTCGAGAAAGCGCGCACCACGGGCGATGCGCTCGCGGTAGGCGGCGTCATCCTGCAGGCACACCGAGGCACGGCGTTCGGCCAGGGCCAGGACATCTTCGATTGCCAGCGGCGACTCGCCGAACGTTACAGGCTCATGCGGATGCATCGTCATCGGTCTTCCAGAAGGGGTAGAAATTGAACCACTGCAAAGGCGCTTGGGCACAGTAATGCCCCAGGCGCTCGGCATAGCGCCCGGCCCACTCGGCGACCAGCTGATCGCGTTGGCTGCGGCGCCACTGCAGGCGTTCGGCAAAGGGTTCGAGGGTGATGCGGTAGCGGCCCTGGTGCTTGAGGCAGAACAACAGGTTGAGCGGGCATTCGAGCATGCCAGCCAGCAGCCAGGGGCCCTGCGGGAAGGCGGCCGGGTGGCCGAGGAAGTCCACCTCGACCGTGCGCGCGCCATGCAATGGCACGCGATCGCCGGCGATCGCCAGCCACTCGCCACGCTCCAGGCGTTCGGCCAGTTGCAGCATGATCGCCGGGTCCAGCTCGCTAACCTGGATCAGCCGTACATTGCTCGCTCCGGCTTCACCCAGCAAGCGGTTGAAGCGCTCGGCGTGGCGGGTATGCACCAACACGTTCATCGGCACTTGCTCGCCGAGTTCGGCCAGCGCGCGGCACACCTCGAGGTTGCCCAGGTGTGCGCCCACCAGCATTTGCCCCCGTTCACCGCGCAGCTGCTGGCGCAGCTTGCCCGGGTCGTCGATGTCGATGTCGGCCAGGCGCAGTTTGCCGTGCCACACGTCGAGCTTGTCCAACAGGGCATCGGCGAAGGCCATGAACTGGCGAAACACCTGCCAGTGGCTGGGGCGTGCGGTCTGCCCGCCGCTCCACTGGTGCAGGCGCTGCTGGTACTGCCAGGCGCTGCGCCGGGCGCGGCGGCCAAACAGGAAAAAGTAGGCGACGATCAGGTGAATCAGCGGGCTCAGCGCACGACGGCCGAGCAGGCGCAGCAGTGCAGCGGTCAGCTTCATCAGCCAGAAGCTGCCGCGTTCCTGTTGATCGGCCCAGTGTCGCTCGCTCATCGGCACCACCTGCGCCAGAGGATTCGAGGGGCGCGCACGAGCATGCCGAAGAACAGCTTGGCGTGCATTTTCGAGATCAGGGCGTTGTCGTGGACCAGGCGGAAATGCGAGCGGCCATCCTGCGGGTAGTGCACCCGTGTCGGCAGCCAGCGCATGGGCTGTTCGCGCCACGCCAGGCGCACCAGGATCTCGGGGTCGAAGTCCATACGCCTGCCCAATGCGACGCTGTCGATCAGCGCCAGGGTGGCGGGCAACGGGTAGACCCGAAAGCCGCACATCGAATCGGGGATCTGCAACGACAGGCTGTTGATCCAGACCCACACATGGGTGAGGTAGCGGGCATACAGGCGGCCTTTCGGCACGCTGGCATCGTATTGTGGATAACCGCACACCAGCGCTTGTGGATAAGCCTGCGACTGGGCCAGGAACAGGCTGACGTCGGCCAGATCGTGCTGGCCATCGGCGTCCACCTGCAAGGCATGGCTGAACCCCAGCCGCGCCGCCTCACGCAGCCCGGCCATGACGGCGCCGCCCTTGCCCTGATTGGTGTTGAGGGTGACCAGGTGAACCTGCTCCTGTTCGGCCAACTGCTGCAATACCTGGGCGCACGGGGCATGGCTGGCGTCGTCGACCAGCACGCAGGGCAGGCCGGCATGCAACAGGTCGGCGACCACGGCGGGTATGGCCTGCTCGTGGTCGTACACCGGGATCACTGCGCAAGGCTTATGCACCATCAGCCTCCAGCAGGATACGGCCGCTGGAGCAGACCTGCCCGGCGCAGTGGTAGTTGAAGTACAGCTTGCTGCGTTCGGCGTCGAAGCGCAGCGTCAGCACCAATTCATCGCCTGGGCGCACCACGTGTTGGAACTTGAGCACTTCCATGCCGGCGAAACGATGAGCGGGGGTGAGCCGCTCACTGGCCAGGGCAATTACCCAGTCGATCTGCACCACGCCAGGCAGCACTGGGGTCTGTGGGAAATGGCCGGGGAAGCAGGCGAGGTCTGGCGGCACAGCCAGGCGCAGCTGCAGTTCATCGCCCTCCACGCTTTGACCCAGCACATCAGGTGCCATGCTGCGAGCGGCCAGCAGCAGCGCTTGCACCTCCGCCTGGGGCAGCTTGCCCTGGGCGTTGAGCGGTAGCTGGCGCAGCAGGCGCCAGCGCCGTGGCAGGGCGGTGGGGTCGCAGTGCCCATGCAGGTGCTCGCGCAAGCCAGCGATCAGGGCGCGCCGGCCTTGATTGCGCAAGGCGTGCAAGCCTGCAGGCGACAGCACCAGCAGGGCACCGAGGTAAGCCCGGCCTTGCTCGACCACGCCCAGGCGCGCTTCGCTGACCCAGGTGTGCTCGCACAGCAGTTGTTCGAGCAGGGGCAGGGAGATGCGTTTTTCTTCCAGTTTGACGATGCGGTCGAGGCGGCCGAGCAAGGTGAAGCGCCCGTCGGAGGTGATGTCGGCAGCATCGGCGCTGCATTCGACATGCCCGGCCGGCAAGTACGGTGAGGCGATGCACAGGGCGCCTTGTTCATCCTGGCTCAGTTGCACATCGGCAAACGGCCGCCACAGTGCTTCGCCCTGGCGCCAGGCGATACCGCCGGTCTCGGAGCTGCCCAGAATTTCCGTGGGCCATTGGCCCAGGCGCTGGTAAAGCTGTTGCGCCGCTTCGCCAGGCAGTTCGCCGCCCGAGGAGAACACTTTTTGCACCTGGCTCAAGGCCGGCCAGTCGAGGTTTTCGCCCATGCGCTTGAGCAGCGCCGGGCTGGCTACCCAGGCGAAGGCCGGGTGCGCTCGGCTGGCGCGTTGCAGGTCTTCGGGGAAGGGCAGTTGGCGCCGCTCGAAACCGCGCCCGGCACACAACGGCCAGAGCACGCGGAACAGCAGCCCGTAGATGTGCTGCGTGGCAACACTGCCGATGATCCAGGCCTGGCCCAGCGCCTCGCCCCACAAGCGCTCCAGCGCCAGGACCTCATTGGCCAGTTGGCGCAGTTGCTTGTCGATCCGCTTGGGCTCGCCGCTGGAGCCTGAAGTGCACAGGCTGATGCGACAGTGCTCCAGGTCCAGGTCGGCGGGGGCCAGTGGCGCGGCCTGCAACTCGCCAATTGTCGTGTCGCCCGGCCGGTCACTGAGCCACAGGTCGACCTGAGCGCTCCAGCGTGCGCGGGTGCCTGGCTGCAGGTCTGCCGGCAACAACACCTCGATGCCCGCGCGCCAGGCGCCGAGCAGTGCAATCGCCAGGTGCGCAGCGTCTTCCAGGTGTACCGCAATGCGCTTTACGCCGCGCTGCTGCAGGCCGCCCGCCAGGCGCAGGGCCTGCTCGCACAGTTCGGCATGTGCCAGCTCCGGCGCTTGGGTGATCAGGCGCGGCGCTGGCGAAGGCTGCAGCAGCTGTTCGAGGTTTATCCAGTTCATGGGCGCGCTCGCACACGTTGTCGGATTCGCCATTCGACGGCGAACAGCAGGCCCATGGCGGCATACGCAATCAGGCCGTTATACAGGGTCCACCAGCTCAGTGGCGCCCACAGGGTCAGGCCCGCGGCGATCAGGCCGTTGACCACAAAGAACCCGCACCACACCTGCGTGACGCGCCGGGTGTAGCGCACCGCCCGGGGCGGCAACCGCGGTTCACGCAGGCGTGCCAGCCGTTCGGCCATCGGCATGCCGCGCAGCAGGCTGCTGCCGAACAGGGCCAGCAGGAAGCTGTTGACCAGCACCGGGTACCAGCGCAACAGCTGCGGGCTGTCGAACAGCCCCAGCAGCGCGCAGAAGCTCAGCGCCGCGACGGCCATCCATTGGCTGCCCGGGCGGCGGCTGCTCAGCGCACGGGCCAGCCACAGGGCGCCGAGCAGCAGGCCGAACTGCCACGGGGCGAAGTGGGCCATGCCGAAGTAGACGGCAAACGGATACAGCACACCGGCCAGCAGCAGGCCGAGGCCGACCAGGCGCTTCATGCCGCCGGGTTGACCAGGCGGAACACGGCTTCGACCACGTCATTGACGGTGCGCACCGACTTGAAGTCTTCGGCGGCGATTTTCTTGCCGGTCTGGCGCTTGATGTGGTCGAGCAGGTCGATGGCGTCGATGCTGTCGATTTCCAGGTCCTGGTACAGGTTGGATTGCAGGCTGATGCTAGCGGGGTCGAGTTCGAACAGTTCGACCAGGGCGTCGCTGAGGATGTGGTAGATGTCTTCGCGGGTTTGCATGGTGCGGTCTCAGGCGGCCTGGCGGGCGGTGACGAACGCGGCCAGGGTGGCGACGTTGGTGAAGTGGTTACGGGTGTCCTTGGCGTCGGCATCGATCTTGATGCCGTAGCGTTTCTGCAGGGCCAGGCCCAGCTCCAAAGCGTCGACCGAGTCCAGGCCCAGGCCTTCGCCGAACAGCGGTTGCTGGTCGTCGATGTCCTGCACGCTGATGTCTTCGAGGCCCAGGGCGTCGATGATCAATTGTTTGAGGTCACGGTTGAGGTCTTGTAGTGGCACGCTCATCGGTGGCGAGCTCCTTGATGTAGTACTGGTGCAGGTAGTCGTTGAGTTTGCGCGACGCTTGCGGCGCAGGCCCCTGCGCGGCGAACGCCTGGGGGTCGATATCGGCGCCGACGTTCAACGTGAAATGCACGCGGCGTCTGGGGATGCGGTACCAGGGTTCGTTCTTGGTCAGTGTGGTGGGGCTGACCGTGATCGTTACCGGCGTGATGATTTTCGCACCGCGCAGGGCAATCGCCGCAGCGCCGCGATGAAAGGCCGGCGCCTGGCCGGGCGGTGTGCGCGTGCCTTCAGGGAAAATGATCAGCGACTGGCCCTGGCGCAGCGAGGCTACGGCATTGTCGAGCATGTCCATGCTGCCGTCATTGCCAATGTACTGAGCTTCGCGGATCGGGCCACGGGTAAAGGGGTTGCCGAACAGGCTGTGCTTGACCACGCAGTTGGCGTGGCGCACCAGGCCGATAAGGAACACCACGTCGATCAGCGAAGGGTGGTTGGCGATGATCAGCTGGCCCGGGCGGCCCAGGCGGTCGGCGCCGTCGATTCGATACGTGAGTACGCCAAGGCCGCGCATCAGGCGAATGAAGCGCCAGAACAGCCAACTGATGGTATGGCGGGCACGCTGGCGATGGCGCACCGCGCCGCCAGGCAGGCAGGCCAGCAGGGGGAACACCAGCAGCCCGAGGCACAGGCTGCCCAGGCCGAACACGCAAAAGCTCACGGCGGTGGCCAGCAGGCGCCAGTAATAGGCATCGCGGAATCTGCTCACGGCTGTCGTTGCCAGTTCCATGCGCGGCGCTTCCACGAGTGAGTGAAGGTATTCCGCCCATTGAGTGTGGCGTGCAGCCAGCTCAAGGCATGCGGCAGTTCGGTCGGTTGAGCAGACGAGGAGGGCTGCGCTGCCAGGCGCCACTGCGTGCCAGGGGTCAGCAACAGGCCCACCGCGTAGGTGAACGGCACATCATCGATCCATGGCCGGTAAACCTCGGCCGGCAGTTCCTCGGTCACGATCAGCAGTACCGCCGGCGCGCCTTCGGCCAACAGCGCGGCAGCCTCGAGCACACCTTGCTCGAAGCCGTCGCCGGCAGCGGCCAGGGCGGTCATCTCGCTGGTCTCGCCGCGCAGGATCGACCACAGGCCTGGCACTGCGTTGTGAACCGAAAGGCTGAACTGGGTAGGCGACAGCGGCTGCTGCTCGGCCAGTTCGCAGAGCATGGAAAAGGTGCGGGGGGTTTCACCATGGCGCGAGACGAATACCAGCGGCAATGCTTCGCGCCCTTCGGCCAGCGGCCAGCCCACGGCGAAGGCCATGCGTGCCAGGTGGCTGAGGCGACGACGCTGCAGGGCCGGCAGGAACGACACGTCCGGCGCCGGCCCGTCGCCCTGTGGGCGCAGGCTGCCTTGCGCCCAGGCCTGCCAGTCGGCAGGCGTCTGCAGGCCTGGGGCCCAGGCGCGCCATTGGCTGATATCGAAGGTGATCACGATGTTTTCTGACTTCCCGCCCTATGGGTTTCCTGCGCAGGGAGCAACGCGAAACCGGGTTGGCGCATTTGCCGAATGGCGCGCGATTATCCCGGTGCCGGGGGTGTGTAGCAAACACAGGTTACATGATTGCCATCAGACAATGGCTATGCCTGAATGCGTCAATATCGGTATCTGCTGTAGGTGATTTCCGATGGACGGTGCGGGACGGTTACTGGTCGCCGTTTGCTTGTGTTGCGGCAAGAGTTGCTGGCCAATGCCGTTGCGCCGCCACATACTCGGGCATTCGTTGATACACGGAGGTCTCTCATGCGGCGCGTGGTGTTCAATCAGAAAGGCGGTGTAGGCAAGTCGAGCATCGCTTGCAACCTGGCGGCGGTGAGCGCCAGCGAAGGTTATCGGACCTTGTTGATCGACCTGGATGCCCAGGCCAACTCGACCCAGTACCTGACCGGCCTCACCGGCGATGACATCCCCATGGGCATCGCAGATTTCTTCAAGCAAAGCCTGTCCAGCGGGCCGTTCAGCAAGAAGAACAAGGTCGATATCTACGAAACCCCGTTCGACAACCTGCATGTGGTGACTGCAACGCCAGAGCTGGCCGATTTGCAACCCAAGCTCGAGGCCAAGCACAAGATCAACAAGCTGCGTAAGTTGCTCGACGAGTTGGACGAGGACTATGAACGCATCTACATCGATACGCCGCCTGCGCTTAATTTCTATGCGGTTTCTGCATTGATTGCAGCGGATCGCGTGCTCATTCCCTTTGACTGCGACAGCTTTTCGCGCCAGGCGCTCTATGGCCTGCTGGCTGAAATCGAGGAGTTGAAGGACGACCACAACGAAGACCTGATGGTCGAAGGCATCGTGGTCAACCAGTTCCAGTCCCGCGCCAGCCTGCCGCAGCAGATGCTCGACGAGCTGCTGGCTGAGGGTTTGCCGGTGTTACCGGTGTACCTCAACAGCTCGGTGAAGATGCGCGAGTCGCATCACGCCAGCTTGCCGCTGATCCACCTGGAGCCACGGCACAAGCTGACCCAGCAGTTTGTCGAGTTGCACTCGCTGCTTGAGGAGAATGGCTGAGGGCCTGGCTTGGGATCTTCAGCGCCCATGAGATCGAGCGCCGCGCGGGCGGCGCTCGATCTCATGGGCACAGAACAACTCAAGGCATGCACCTCCAAGCCATCACGAAGAACAGCTGATTTCCAGGTGCTTGCCCCATTCCGGCGGCCGTTCGGCGTAGCCCTGCATGCCGGCTTGTTCCTCGAATGGCGTGCTCAGCACCTGATGCAGCCGCCGCACTTCGCTGTAATCCCCCGCTTCAGCCGCTTCGATGGCCTTTTGCGCCAGGTAGTTGCGCAGCACATACAGCGGGTTCACGGCATGCATGCGCTCACGGCGGCCTTCTGCGTTGCCGGTTTCGCGCTCGCAGCGCGCCAGGTAGTCCGCGCCCCAGGCATCGAAGCCGGCCAGGTCGATGAAGTCCTCGCGTACCACCTTCAGCGCTTCGGCGGCCGGCTGCTCGCCCAGCTTGCGGAAGAACAGGTTGTAGTCCACACCACCGCTCTGCATGCGCTGCAGCAGGCGCTCGACCAGCGCCATGTCGTCGTCCTCGGCATTGGTAAGGCCCAGTCGCCGGCGCATCAAGTCCAGGTAATGCGCCTGGTACAGGGGCAGGAACAGCCCCAGCGCCTCCTTCAATGGCTCGACCTCGATCACCGTGGTCAGGGCCTGGGCCAGGGCGCTCAGGTTCCAGTGGGCGATCGGTACCTGGTTGGCGTAGCTGTAGCGGCCGCGATCATCGGAATGGTTGCAGATGAAATTGGCGTCGAAGTCGTCGAGGAAAGCGTAAGGGCCGAAATCGAAGGTGATGCCCAGGATAGACATGTTGTCGGTGTTCATCACCCCGTGGCAGAACCCGTAGGCCTGCCAGCGCGCTATCAGCTCGGCGTTGCGCTCGACGATGGTGCGGAACATGGCCAGGTATGGCTGCTCGGCCGCGCGGCACTCGGGGTAGTGTTGCTCCAGCACATGGTCGATCAGCACACGCTGCTGTTCTGGCTGCTTGGTGTAGTAGAAGTATTCGAAATGGCCAAAGCGCACGTGGCTCTGCGCGACGCGGGTGAGCATGGCGGCACGCTCTTGGGTTTCGCGCCATACCGGGGTGCTGGAGCCGATCACGCATAACGCCCGGCTGCTGGGGATGCCCAGGGCATGCAGGGCTTCGGAGGCAAGGAATTCACGTATCGACGAGCGCAGCACGGCGCGGCCGTCACCCATGCGTGAGTACGGCGTCTGGCCGGCGCCCTTGAGGTGCAGGTCCCAATGCTCGCCCGCTTCGTTGAGCACCTCGGCCAGCAGCAAGCCGCGGCCATCGCCCAGGCGGGGGTTGTATGAGCCGAACTGGTGGCCGGAATAGACCATCGCGCGCGGGTCGGCCTCTTCCCAGAGTTTCTGGCCGCTGAACACTTCAGCGAACAGGGCCGAATCGGCCTGGGCTGGGTCCAGGTCGAGCAAGGCCATGGCCGACTCGCTTGCCACCACCAGGCGCGGCTCTGCGATGGGTTCGGGCAGGACCTGGGTGGAGAACGCATCGCCCAGGCGGGCGAAGCGGTTGTCGAAGGTGAGTTGGTCGAGGGCTTTCACGGGCTGCTCCTGGGGTTCAGCACAGAATAAAGCATTCGAGCCCACTCAGGCCTGTGCAGTGCCATCGGGTTTTGGCTGTTCCACAGGTATCAGCTGCTGCTTGCCACCTTTGGTGTCCATCAGGAACACCTCGACCTGGCGCACCGAGATCTTGATGTCGTGGGCCTTGAACTCGCGGTTGATGTAGCGGTTGATCTCGTCGAGCGTCGGGTTGCGGTCGCCCAGGTCGCGTACGTGCATGCGCAGTTCGTGGTCCAGCGAGCTTTCGCCGAAGTTGAGGAAGTACACGATCGGCTCCGGGTCCTTGAGCACCCTTGGGTTCTCATGGGCGCCCTTGAGCAGCAGGTCGCGCACCAGGTCCAGGTCGGAGCCGTAGTCGATGCCCAGCTTCAGCGTCACCCGGGTGACCGTGTCGGTCAGCGACCAGTTGATCAGCTGGCCGGTGATGAAGGTCTTGTTGGGGACAATGATGTCCTTGCGGTCGAAGTCGGTGATGGTCGTGGCGCGGATGCGGATCTTGCTGACCGTACCGGACAGGTTGCCGATGGTGATGGTGTCGCCGATGCGCACCGGGCGCTCGAACAGGATCATGATGCCGGAGATGAAGTTGGCGAAGATCTCCTGCATGCCGAAGCCCAGGCCCACCGACAGCGCTGCTACCAGCCACTGCAGCTTGTCCCAGCTCACCCCCAGGGTCGACAGGGTGCTGACGATACCGATGCCGACGATGGTGTACGACAGCAGCGTGGTGGTGGCGTAGGCGCTGCCCTGGGCCAGGTTCAGGCGTGACAGCACCAGCACTTCAAGCAAGCCGGGCAAGTTGCCGGCCAGGGCAAAGGTAATGCCGACGATCACCAGCGCGCCGAGCAGGTCGCCGAGGCTGATCGGCACCATGCTGGCGGCGCTGCCGGTGCCGCTGGTGTACTCGTACAGGGTGAAGTTGTTGAGGTATGAGAACACCGAGATCAGGTCCGACCATACCCAGTACAGGCCAGCAATGAAGCCGCCGAGCAAGGCCAGGCGGATCAGGCGCAACGACTGCTGGTTGACCTGTTCGATGTCCAGTGTGGGCTCTTCGGTGATGACTTCGCCATCCAGCCCCTCCTTGGCTGCCGCACGTTTGCTCAGGGCACGCTGGTAGGCCAGGCGCCGTGCGGCCACCGACAGCCCACGGACGAACGCGGCCTCGATCACCAGCCAGAACATCAGCAGGTACAGGGTGTAGATGAGGCGGTCGGTGAGCTTGAGCGCGGTGTAGTAGTAGCCGAAGCACACCGCCACGAACAAGGCGATCGGCAAGGCGGTGAAGGCGACCCCGACGGCCCTGCGGAACAATGAGGTGTCGCGGTGCGCCGGGCTGCTGGCCAGCAGGCGGCTGAGCAACCAGGCCATCAGGGCATAGCAGGTGAGCACCACGCCGATGCCCAGGACGTCCTCGGCAAGCGCCGAAGGCTGATGTTCAGCCACCGCCACTACGCCGACCAGGGCCAGCACCACGGTGCCCAGCCGGCGTACCCAGCCTCGCAGGAACTCGACCTGCGGCTTGTGCCAGCGGAAGTGGATTTCCGCCACGCCGCCGGGGGCAAGGATGCGATAGGCGGTATAGAACACCAGCCAGGCCTGCGCCAGCTGCCACAGTGCAGCGCCCAGGTTGGCGTTCTGCCCGCGGGCGTCGATCTGCAGGGCGTAGCTGCACAGCGCCAGGCCGAGACTCACCGGCATCGCCAAAAGAATGTTGATCAGGATGGCCTGCGGCGTGTGCCACTGGCTGTCACGGCGGAAATGGCCGATGTCCTGGTGCACCTTGCTCAGCCGCTGGTACAGGTATTTGCGGCGCCACAGCAGGGCGCCGATCACCAGCAGCAAGGGCAGGAACAGCAAGGGGCGCTGGCTCAGGCCGTCGCCCAGCTCCTTGAGGCCCGAGCCCCAGGGCAGGTCGGCTACCTGTTTGGCAAAGCGTTCCGGGACATATTTCAACCAGTCCCAGTCCAGCGGCTTGTTGCTGGGGATCCAGAACATCTGCTCGTCGAGGGTGGTGCGCAGGCCTTGCGCGGTGCCGAGCAGCTGCTTCTGGTTGAGCTGCAGGGTGATCGATTCGTTGAGCAGCGCCGACAGTTCACGGTTCAGGCGTTCGAGCAGGTCGCTGCGGGTAATCGCCACTTCCAGCAGGGCTTTGCGCAGGGCAGGGGTGACGTCTTCCTGCGGCTGGCTGGCCAGCAGCTTGTCGACATAGGTCACCGGGCTGCTCATCTGCTCGCGCTGCTGGTTGATCTCGAACTGGTACAGGCGGATATCGGCAATCTGGTCAGCCAGGTCGCGGTCGAGCTTCAGGTGCGGCAGCGCCTGTTTTTGTTTGTAGAGGATCTTCGACAGCAGCAGGCTGCCCTTGAGCACGCTGATTTGCTCGTCCAGCGCCTGGTCGGCCTGGGTCAGGCTGTCGAGCTGCTGTTTGGTGCGCAGGTTCTGCTGGGTCAGCTCGTTGAGGCGGTCGGTGCTCTTGAGCAGGTAATCGGACAGCTTCAGGTTGGCCGCGCTTTCACTGGCCAGCAGGCTGCTGCCGCCGGCTTTCTGGGCTTCGATCGACTGCTGGGTGACCGTCTGCTGCGATTGCGCCAGGCGCTTTTCGTTGATCAGCGTCTGCAGGTCCTGGATTTCCTGTTCCAGGCGGGCGGCGCGTTCGACCAGCAGGTCATGGCGGGCATTGCCGAGGTCTTGCAGCAGGCCGTTGCCGGCCAGTTCCTGGCGGCGTAGCAGGGTCACCGCGTTGATTGAGGCCAGTTCGGCAGCAAGCTGGTTGCGCTGGTCGGCATTGATCGATTTGCCGCCGTCCTTGCCGCTTTTGAGGATGTTGTTGATCTGCTGGCTGCGCGTCTGGTTGTTGCTGATTTCAGCCTGGGCGCGTTCGGGGCGTGTCTGCGAATTGATGATCAGGCTGTTGGCATCCGACAGCGCCTTTTGCAGCTCGCCCTGCTGGGTGTTGCGCTCGCTGAGCATCTGCTCCAGCTGCGGCACGTTGAGGCTGGCGTAGCGCTGGGCGACCGGTTGCGGTTTGCTGTCCTTGAGCTTGGCCAGCTCCTTTTGGCTGTCGCTGGTCTCTTTCGGCGCGCCGGCCAGCTGCTGCTTGAGCGCAGCCAGCTTCTTCTCGCTGTCTTCCTTGTTGGCGAGCAGGCTCAGCGTCTGTTCGAGTACCTGTTGCAAAGCCTTCTGATCGGCTTCGGGCAGCTTGCGTTCGGCGATCTTGTCGAGGCTGTGCTGGATGCTGGCAGCGGTAGGTGCTTCGGCGGCGGTAGCCGCGAACGAAAGGGACAGACACAGCCCGAACAGGGCTGTGCGAAGGTACACGCGCAGGGACATAGGCAGACTACTTGTGGATCAGGCGGTAACGGAGTTTAGAGGAACAATCCTGGTCCGGGTCGCGTTCCTTCGGGGAATCTGACGCCCACTTTCTGGATCTTGTTCCCGTCCATGGTCGCCACGGTCCAGATCGTGCCGTGCCATTCGACCTGGTCGCCTACTACTGGAGCGCCTCCGACCTTCTGTCGGATGAACTGCGCCAGCGGCATTTTTGCGTCCAGGCCGTCGAGTTTCAGGCCGTAAAGCGCAGCCACAGCACCCAGTTCAGCATCGCCTTCGAGCACGAAGTCGCCGAAGAAGCGCAGGTCCAGGCCGCGCTGCGGCGCCTGGCTGAACAGCTTGCCCAGTGCCGGCAGGTTGTGTTCGTGGCCGATTACGCAAAGCATGTCGCCCACCTCGAGCACGGTACTGCCCGAGGGGTGCAGCAACTGCTCGCCACGGAACAGCGCAGCGATACGGGTGCCCTCGGGCATCTTCAGCTCGCGCAGGGCGGCGCCGATGCACCACTTTTCCGCACCCAGGCGGTAGACGAACAGCTCCCACTCGCTGGTGATGTGCACCTCAAGGGCAGAGCGCGAAATGGGCGCAGGGTCCGGCGGTACCGTGACCTTCAGCAGCTTGGCCATCCAGGGCAGGCTGGTGCCCTGTACCAGCAGCGAAACCAGCACGATGAAGAACGCCAGGTTGAAGAACAGCTGCGCGTCCGGCAGCCCGGCCATCAGCGGGAACACTGCCAGAATGATCGGTACCGCACCGCGCAGCCCTACCCAGGAAATGAAGCCTTTTTCGCGGCCGTGGAAGGCCTTGAACGGCAGCAGGGCGGCTACCACCGACAACGGCCGGGCAATCAGGATCATCCACAGCGCCAGGCCCAGCGCCGGCAGGGCGATGGGCAGCAAATCGTGCGGGGTGACCAGCAGCCCGAGCACCAGGAACATGCCGATCTGTGCCAGCCAGGCCATGCCGTCGAGCATGTGCAGGATGCCGTGGCGGCTGCGGATCGGTTTGTTGCCCAGCACCAGGCCGCACAGGTAAACGGCGAGGAAGCCGCTGCCATGCAGGGCGTTGGTCAGCGAGAACACCACCAGGCCACCGGCGACCACCAGGATCGGGTACAGGCCGCCGGCCAGGTTGATCCGGTTGACCAGCTGCAGCATCAGCCAGCCGCCGCCCAGGCCGAGCAGGCCACCGATGCCGAATTCGCGCAGCAGGTGGGTCAGCAGGCTCCAGTGCAGGCCGGTCTGGCCGCTGGCGATCATGTCGATCAACGTGACCGTGAGGAATACGGCCATCGGGTCGTTGCTGCCCGATTCGATTTCCAGCGTGGCGGTAACCCGTTCGTTCAGGCCTTTGCCGCCGAGCAGCGAGAACACCGCCGCAGCGTCGGTGGAGCCGACGATCGCGCCGATCAGCAGGCCCTGTATCAGGCTGAGGTTGAACAACCAGGCGGCAACCAGGCCGGTGAGGGCGGTGGTGATCATCACCCCTACCGTGGCCAGCGAAAGGGCCGGCCACAAGGCCACGCGGAAGCTGGCCACCCGCGTGCGCAGGCCGCCGTCCAGCAGGATCACTGCAAGTGCCAGGTTGCCCACCAGATAGGCGGTCGGGTAGTTGTTGAAGATGATGCCGCCACCGTCCACGCCGGCGACCATGCCGACGGCCAGGATGATGACCAGGATCGGGATGCCCAGGCGCGACGACAGCGAACTGACCAGGATACTTGCGCCCACCAGCAATGCGCCGATCAAGAACAGGCTGTTGATGGTGCTTGCATCCAAAGGCAGGTACTCCGGGACAGCGCGGGAAAAGGGACTTGCTGGAAAGGTCTAGCAGGTCGCGTGCCAATCGATTCTAACCTGATGAATTGGCAGCATGTAAAGCGTTTCTGCAGATGTAGAAAAGGCACCGCGGTGGGTGCCTTTTCTTGTGTTGCGTATGTGCGCCCCATCGCCGGCAAGCCGGCTCCCACAGGATGCTCACAGGCCAGAGGGCGGCGCTGTACCTGTGGGAGCCGGGTTGCCGGCGATGAGGCCGGTGCTGATCAGCCCTGCTTCACTTCACGCATCGGCTTGCCCTTCACCGGCGCACCGTTGGCCACGTAGTACTTGGCGGTGCTGCGCGGTAGTGGCTTGCGGCCACGGATCTTGTCCGAAATCTTCTCGGCAATCATGATCGTGGTGGCGTTAAGGTTGCCGGTGATGATGATCGGCATGATCGAGGCATCGACCACACGCAGGCCCTGCATACCGTGCACGCGGCCTTCGCCATCGACCACCGCCATGTCGTCGGTACCCATCTTGCACGAGCAGGACGGGTGGAAGGCGGTTTCGGCGTGCTCGCGGATGAACTTGTCCAGCTGCTCGTCGGTTTGCACATCGGCGCCCGGGCTGATCTCGCGGCCACGGTAGGGGTCCAGCGCTGGCTGGGCCATGATTTCCCGGGTCAGACGGATACCGTCACGGAACTCCTGCCAGTCCTGCTCGGTGGCCATGTAGTTGAACAGGATGCTCGGGTGCTGGCGCGGGTCCTTGGACTTGGCCTGGATGCGGCCACGGCTTGGCGAACGCATCGAGCCCATGTGCGCCTGGAAGCCATGCTCCTTCACGCCATTGGAACCGTTGTAATTGATCGCTACCGGCAGGAAGTGGTACTGGATGTTCGGCCACTCGAATTCAGGGCGGGTACGGATGAAACCACCGGCCTCGAACTGGTTGCTGGCGCCGATGCCGGTGCCGTTGAACAGCCACTCGGCACCAATGGCCGGCTGGTTCCACCACAGCAGCGACGGGTACAGCGACACCGGCTGGGTGCAGGCGTACTGCAGATACAACTCGAGGTGGTCCTGCAGGTTTTCGCCGACGCCCGGCAGGTCGTGCACAACCGGGATGTCGAGGCTTTCCAGCAGGGCGCGCGGGCCCACACCGGAGCGCTGCAGCAGTTGCGGCGAAGCGATGGCGCCGGAGCTGACGATTACTTCCTTGCGGGCACGGGCTTCGACGCGCTCTTCGCTGTCGCCAACCAGGTAGGTCACACCAACGGCGCGCTTGCCGTCGAACAGTACGCGATCGCTCAGGGCGTGGGTGACGATGGTCAGGTTAGGGCGCTTCTTGGCCTGGTCCAGGTAACCGCGTGCGGTGCTGGAACGGCGACCGTTCTTGGTCACCGAACGGTCCATCGGGCCGAAACCTTCCTGCTGGTAGCCGTTCAGGTCTTCGGTGCGTGGGTAACCGGCCTGTACGCCGGCCTCGACCATGGCGTGGAACAGCGGGTTGTTGCCGGCCTTTGGCGTAGCAACGCTGACCGGGCCTTCGCCGCCGTGGTAGTCGTTGGGGCCGATGTCACGGGTTTCCGCTTTGCGGAAGTACGGCAGGCAGTCAAGGTAGGTCCAGTCTTCCAGGCCTGGCAGTTCTGCCCAGCCGTCGAAGTCCATGGCGTTACCGCGGATGTAGCACATGCCGTTGATCAGCGAAGAGCCACCCAGGCCCTTGCCGCGGCCACATTCCATGCGGCGGCCGTCCATGTGCGGCTCTGGGTCGGTCTCGTAGGCCCAGTTGTAGCGGCGGCCCTGCAGCGGGAAGGCCAGTGCGGCCGGCATCTGGGTGCGGAAGTCGAAGCGGTAGTCGGGGCCACCGGCTTCGAGCAGCAGTACGGTGACGCTGGCGTCTTCGGTCAGGCGGGTGGCCAGGGTGTTACCGGCGGAGCCGGCACCGACGATGATGTAATCGAATTCTTGGGACATGTAAGTACCCTCGTTTGCGGTGTGATCAGGGAGCGGAAACGCCCGTGCGCAATGGCACGGGCGTGGCTAGACAGGGTTTAGAAAACCGAGTTGTAGCCGCCCAGCTCGACCTGGACCGACTTGATGCGAGTGTATTGAGCCAGCGAGCTGACGCCGTTTTCACGGCCCACGCCCGACTGCTTGTAGCCACCAACCGGCATTTCGGCCGGCGATTCACCCCAGGCGTTGATCCAGCAGATGCCGGCTTCAAGCTTGTGGATGATGCGGTGGGCGCGGGTGATGTCGTTGGTGCACACGCCAGCGGCCAGGCCGTAATCGGTGTCGTTGGCGCGGCGGATGACTTCCTCTTCGGTCTCGTAGCTCAGGATGCTCATCACCGGGCCGAAGATCTCTTCCTTGACGATGGTCATGTCGTCGGTGCAGTCGGTGAACACGGTCGGGGCCACGAAGGCGCCCTTGGCCAGATCACCTTCGGTCAGACGCTCGCCACCGCACAGTACGCGGGCACCTTCTTCTTTACCCTTGGCGATGTAGCCCAGCACGCTTTCCATGTGCTGGAAGCTGACCAGCGGGCCGAAGTTGGTGTTTTCGTCTTCAGGGTTGCCAATACGGATGCGCGCTACGCGCTCGGCGATCTTGGCTTCGAAGGCGGCTTTCATCTCGGCAGGGATGAACACGCGGGTGCCGTTGGTGCAGACCTGGCCGGAGCTGTAGAAGTTGGCCATCATGGCGATGTCGGCGGCCTTGTCCAGGTCGGCGTCGGCGCAGATGATCAGTGGCGACTTGCCGCCCAGTTCCATGGTGACTTCCTTGAGCGAGGAGCTCGAGGCGCTGGCCATGACTTTCTTGCCGGTGGTGGTGCCGCCGGTGAAGGAAACTTTCTCGATGCGCGGGTGCTCGGTCAGCCAGGTGCCGACTTCGCGGCCGCTGCCGGTCAGCACGTTGAACACGCCGTCCGGCAGGCCTGCTTCGGTGTAGATCTCGGCGAGTTTCAGGGTGGTCAGCGAGGTGACTTCCGAAGGCTTGAAGATCATCGCGTTGCCGGCAGCCAGGGCTGGAGCGGATTTCCACAGGGCGATCTGGATCGGGTAGTTCCAGGCGCCGATACCGACGGTCACACCCAGCGGCTCGCGGCGGGTGTAGACGAAGGAGCTTTCACGCAGCGGGATCTGCTCGCCTTCGATGGCCGGTACCAGGCCTGCGTAGTACTCCAGCACGTCGGCGCCGGTGACGATGTCGACGTAGCGGGTTTCCGAGTACGACTTGCCGGTGTCCAGGGTTTCCAACTGGGCCAGTTCGTCGTTGCGCTCGCGCAGGATGTCGACGGCACGGCGCAGGATGCGCGAACGCTGCATGGCGGTCATCGCGGCCCAGATTTTCTGGCCGCGCTCGGCGCTTTCGACGGCTTTTTCGACGTCGGCCTGAGTGGCGCGCTGCACATGGGCGAGGACTTCGCCGGTGGCCGGGTTGATGGCTTCGAAGGTGGCGTCGGTGCCAGCGTCGACATAACCGCCATCAATGTAGAGTTTTTGCGTTCCGAAACGGGCCATAGTGTCCTCGCAAGTGCAGTGTGTGGTTGGCTTGCGCGTCACGCTCCTGCCGTGTTGGCAAGGGCCGTGCGCGCTTGTTCAGCGGCCTGGTCCGATGTGTCCAGGGTGTGCTGTTTAGCCAGTTGTAGATCCATGTATTCGTATGCAATCCGTATCGCCTGGTCGGTGTCGAATGCATCTCCCGACAGGGCGCCACGCAGCCACAAGCCGTCGATCAGGGCCGCCAGGCCGCGGGCGGCCTTGCGCGCATGGTATAGCGGCAGGACGCGGCGGAACTGGCAGCACAGGTTGGAGTAAAGGCGGTGATCGTTGATCCGCTGCAACCTGTGCAAATCGGGCTGGTGCATGCTGGAAGCCCAGAAGGCCAACCAGGTTTTCATTGCCGGGCCGTTCACCTGGCTGGCATCGAAGTTACCTTCGATGATCACCTTCAGGTGGGCACGCGGGCTGTCGTCCGTCAGGGCCTGGCGACGTGCTCTAACGCCTTCGTTGAGCATGTTCATGATGTAACCCATCGTCGCTGCGATCAGGCCGTTCTTGTCCCGAAAGTAGTGACTGATGATGCCGTTCGACACGCCGGCCAAACGGGCAATGAGCGCAATGCTGGCATCTCCCAGCCCCACCTGATCGACCGCTAGCAGGGTGGCTTCGATCAATTGCTGGCGGCGGATGGGTTGCATACCGACCTTGGGCATCTTGCATTCTCCTCAGGCCTGACAAGCAGACGACAAGCGGCTGACTCGGCGAAGGCCAGTCTATTTTGTTTTGATTGAACGTTCAATCAATAAAGAATAAGCTCTGCGACAATTTGTGCCATTGACAGTTTTTCAGGCTGCTTCGAGCGCACGGATTGACACCCCAGGAAATCGCGTAACCCCCGGAATACAAGGCGTTGACGGGCATGAGCGATGCGAAATGCAGATTCTGCCGAACGGTCATCGACCTGCGGCGGGCCCTTGGAGCGGGCGGGGTGCTCTGTGACGAATGCGCGCACCACGCTGTTGAGTGCGGCATTTATTGCAGACCACCTGTCTGTTTTTTTGCAACGTATCGATTCGGGATCACGGTTTCCAGGGTGCTTTTATAACACCTGACGCAGTGGGGGTATTCCACCAATTGCTCGGGAAAAGACTGATTAGCCTCCATAAGCCGTACTGCCCGGAGCATTCGTGCAATGAGTTCTGCCTCCCTAACCAAACCCCCCGCCGAGAGGGTACGGGTCAATCGCGTGGTGTTCTTCACCTCCGCGCTGATGATCCTCGTTCTGACTGCCTTGCTGATCGCTGTACCCGATACTGCCGGCCAAGTGCTGGGCGTAGCCCAGAAGTGGCTGACGCGCACTTTCGGCTGGTACTACATGCTGGTGATCTGCGGCTACCTGCTGTTTGTGGTTTTCCTGGCGTTCTCCGACTACGGCAAGCTCAAGCTTGGCGGCAAGGACGACCAGCCCGACTTCAGCTACGGGGCCTGGGCGGGCATGTTGTTCTCCTCTGGTATCGGTATCTCGCTGCTGTACTTCGGCGCCTCCGAGCCGCTGGACCACTACTTCAACCCACCTGAAGGCACGCCCGCCAGCCTCGAGGCCGCGCGCCAGGGCCTGCAGCTGACCTTCCTGCACTGGGGCCTGCACGGCTGGGCGATTTACGCCCTGGTCGGCCTGGCCGTGGGTTACTTCGCCTACCGCCACAATCAGCCGCTGGCACTGCGCTCGGCGCTGTACCCGCTGGTGGGTGAGCGCTGGGTCAAGGGTGCTGCCGGCAACGCGGTGGACATCTTCGGCATGTTCGTTACCCTGCTGGGCCTGGTAACCAACCTGGGTATCGGCTCGATGCAGGTGTCTTCGGGCCTGGAATACCTGTTCGGCATGGACCACAGCAAAACCAACCTGCTGGTAGTGATCCTGGTCATGGCCGGTGTGGCGACGGTGGCTGCGGTGTCGGGCGTGGAGAACGGCATTCGCCGCCTGTCCAACCTGAACATCATGCTGTTCAGCGGCCTGCTGATCTTCGTGCTGCTGGGCGGCGAAACCCTGCACTTGCTCAACGGCCTGGTGCAGAACGTCGGCGACTACCTCAATGGCATCGTGCTGAAGACCTTCGACCTGTACGTCTACGAAGGCGAAGCCGGCAAGTCCGAGCGCTGGCTTGGCCTGTGGACCGTGTTCTACTGGGCCTGGTGGATCTCCTGGGGCCCGTTCGTCGGTATGTTCATCGCGCGTATCTCCAAGGGCCGCACCGTGCGCCAGCTGGTCATGGGCGTGCTGCTGATCCCGCTGGGCTTCACCCTGGCCTGGCTGTCGATCTTCGGCAACACCGCACTGGACCTGGTGATCAACCAGGGCGCCGTGGAGCTGGGCAAGACTGCCCTCGAACAGCCGTCGATGTCGATCTACCAACTGCTTGAATACTTCCCGGCCGCCAAGATCGTGATCGGTGTGGCGGTGTTCGTCGGCTTCGTGCTGTTCCTTACCCCGGCCGACTCCGGTGCGGTAATGATGGCCAACCTGTCGTGCACAGGCGGCAAGGTGGACGAAGACGCGCCGCACTGGATGGTGGTGTTCTGGTCGGTGATCATCACCCTGGTTACCATCGGCCTGCTGTTCGCCGGTAACTTCGAAGCCATGCAGACCATGGTGGTACTGGCCGGCCTGCCGTTCTCGGTGGTGCTGGTGTTGTTCATGTTCGGCTTGTACAAGGCCATGAAGCAGGATGTGGCGGTCGAGCAGGAGCGCGCCGAGCTGGCCGCCCGTGGCCGCCGCGGCTTCAGCGAGCGCCTGAGCCAGCTGGACCTGCAGCCCACCCAGGCCGTGGTGCAGCGCTTCATGGACAAGCACGTCAGCCCGGCGTTGAAAGAAGCCGCTGCACAGCTGCAGGGCTTGGGCTTCGAAGTGGAAACCCGCTTTGGCCAATCGCGCAACCTGATGGGCTTGCGGGTGATGATGGAAGAGGGCAACCCATTCGTCTACGAAGTGAGCCTTGACGGCTACACGGCCGCGCCCAGCGAAGCGCCGGTCGACGGTGAGCCTGAGCTACGCCAGCGCTTCTACCGCGCCGAGGTCTACCTGCACGACGGCAGTCAGGAGTACGACCTGATGGGCTTTGCCCCGGAGCAGATCGTGCGGGATGTGCTCGACCAGTTCGAGAGCCATCGCCAGGTGCTGGGGCGAGTGTATAGCTGACCGGCAGTACTGGGGCCGCAGAGCGGCCCCGGCATTCTTGAGTGCACAGCATTATGCCCCCACAGCGGGGCTTTTTATTGCGCACTGATTTAGATACCCCCAGCCCCGGCAGGCACCTGCTCATCCTCATGGATCACCTCGTCCAAGGAGCTTGCCCATGCCTACACCTCTGCCCCCCTCGACCGACTACCACGCGGCCGTGCGCATCGAGTTCGCCAACCGCCCCACGCTTCGTCAGGTGGCCGATAGACAACTGCTGGTCACGCTAACCGAGCATTTGCCGCTCCTCGCCAGCGCTGACCTGCCCTCAGCGGCATCACTGTTGCTGCAGGTCCCCAATGACAACGCTTCGATGCCGGTCCCCTACCTCAGCTGGACGCCCAGGCCTCTCCTCGACTGCGTGATGGAGGTGATGCAGCAAGGGAGGACCCTAGCCTCACTGGCCGCGCCGCAGGGTGAGTTCCAGCTCAGCGTCCAGGCGCCGTATACCCTGCGTGGCGCCGATGGCCAGGCCATGCCGTTCACCGCGCTGAGCCTCACGGCGACCCTGCCGGCGCTCGAGGCGTTGTTATTGGCGTTGCCGGAGTACTTTTGCCAGGCACAAGTCGACTACTGGACCCAGCCGGGCAGCCTCGGCGTGCCGCGTGAACGCTGGCTGAGCCAGCTGATCCGCTCGGCGTTGCTCCACAACCTGCCGCTTCAAGCGCTGGACAGCCTGCAACAGGGTTGTCTGCTGGGCTTGCTGAGCGGCGGCGCGCAACAGCCATCGGTCGCTGCGGTGGAGGTTCGTCTCAGCTATGGCCGCCAGTCATTCTCGCTATTGCTGCCAGAGCTGTTGGTCGAGGGCGAGCTGGATGAAGGCAAAGCCATTCTCTGGTGCTCACCCTCCAGTGTCATCCAGGCATTCACGTCACTGGATGACTTCGCTACAGGACTCTGCAAGTCATTGGCGCAGCAATACGATTTTGACACGATGGATTGGAACCGCTATGCGCTGGAGGGAGACTGTTTTGCACAGCAATGTACGTTGCTGCTGGAAAACATGTTCGAGTCTGCCCGCCGCCTGCGCTACGTGACCTTCGCAGACGTGGCGGCCATGGAGCAGGCCTACGCTGCCACGGTAGAGCCCGCACAATGGTTCATCGAAGGCTATCAAGCGATCGACGACGTCGGGTTCGATTTGCCACCCGGGCTTACTGGGGCAGGGCCGGCGCACAGCTTTGCCTACCAGGCCGGAATGTTCGAATTGGCGCTGGCCCAGGCACAGTCGGGGGGCCGCGGAGCATTGGACGGCATTCTCGATCTGCACAGCTACGCCAGTCGGGAGCTGCGTGCGCAAATGCTGCTGGACTTCCCCGACGATGCCAATTACTTCTCCGACGACCTGAAACTGAAGCTCATCGTCGCCCGGGGCAACCCAGGGGGCGCCGGTGCCGGCGTGGGCGGTGGCCTGGTGGACCCACCTCGCTATATCAGCCTGACCGAGTTCGCCATCGGCAACCTGGTCTCGCTGCAGGGTGCGACCTTGCACTCCATAGAACATCGCCGTGGCCAGCTGATCATGGACTGGATGACGCCGGCCTATGTAAAGTCACTGGTCGAGCGGGTGGATATCGGCGCGCACTACCCCGTGTATGTGGCCCGGCAACTGGATGACGCCGAGCGCCGTCCGCTGCGCGTCCGGCATTTTGCGCGTGAGTGGCGCTGCTCGCTATTGTTCAGTGCGCTATCGGCGAGCCTGGCCGGTACCTTGAGTGACGCCGCGCTGCAGTGCGTCACCGACTACTGTCGTGGGTTGCTGGACCCCAACCTGCCTGCCAGCGTGCTGATGCCCCTGGCGTTCAGTCGCGAGCCAGGCGCTAGCCAAGCGGATCAGGTAACGGGCATGTACGTCCTGTTTTGCACTGCGCCTTCTACCGTGCTGCTTTACCGCCCGCTCTATGGCAAAGCGGCGCTCAGTGAATTCGCCAGCCTGACGCAGATGATGGAGGCCATCCGCACGCCGGGCATGTTGCAGGACAGTATTCTGGCCTGGTTACCCGACCGCGCACGGGCCGTGTACGACAACGGCGGTTTTATCGAGCCCCACCTGCAGCGTCCGATCATCGACACGTCCGTGTTGCCGGAACCGGTACAGCCGCCTCGCTTCAAGGCCCAGTTCTGGCGGGTGGATGTCGATGCCTATCTATTCAAGGCCAATCGGGACCTGCTGGTGGAGTTGGCTGACCGGCAGACGATCTCCAATGCTCAGAGCCGCTGGGCGATCCTGCTCGAAGGTGCCTGGTTGCTGTTCAATGTGGCAACCGTGTTGCTGCGCGGCCCGGTGGCTACGGTGGCGTGGCTGGTGCTGGCGTTCAAGGGGCTCAAGGACGATCTACCGGCGCTGCGCAGTGGTACTGATTTCGAGCGTTCGGCTGCAGTCGTCGACCTGCTGTTGAACGCCTCGATGGCGCTCATGCACCTGCGGCTGCCCACCCCCATCAGCCCCGCTAAGCCGCTTGCCGTCGTACGCCCGCAGCGGGTTGGGCTGCCCGCGGCCCGGGCGCTCAAGGACCTTTCCGCAGCGCAGGCCGTGCAGGGCAAGGTCGGCCTGCCAGGGGCGCTGGGCTCGCAGGTGCGCACACAGCTGGATTTCAGCTGGCGTGGCCTGCAGGGCTTCAACATGCTTGAACCAGAGCAACGCAAGGCGCTGAGCGACTTGCGCTCGCCGGCCTCGCTAAACGGTCTTCAGCCGCTTCAAGCAGGGCCGCACCGAGGGCTGTATGAAATAGCTGGGCGCTACTACGTGGGGCTGGCCGGGGATATTTACGAGGTAACGGCGGGCACCGACGGTGTTCGTGTGGTGGGGGGCGAGGGGCACAGCGGGCCATGGCTTGCGTTCGAGCATGGTCAGTGGCGCGTCGATGCCGCCTTGCGTTTGCGGGCCGGTATGCCCAAGACCCGGCGTGAGTTGCTGAGGGCGCAGAACGAGCAGCGGCTGGAGGCATTGCGCGCCGAGGAAGTACAGTGCGCCAGGCAGCACAATACCAAGGCCGAGTTGCTTAACAAGCACCGCGAGTTGTTGAAGGAGAAGGACAACCGGATCAAGGAGCTTGAGGCGAGCGAAGCACCTGACGAATTGACACGGCGGGAACTCGACCTGACCCGACGGCTGACAAAGCAGATCCGCCTCAAAGTTATTTATGAGCTCAAGGACGTGATCGACACCGATCTGGCGCACGACAATGTCATGGCCAAGCTCTACGGAATGCGGCTGGAGGATAAGCACTTTGTCACTGTCATGGTGGAACAACGCAGCACTATTCGCCAATACCTGATCGATAGCGTCTCCGCGTTTTACAACGAGTTGGCGAGCGTCATCAACAACGAAGGGCTCGATGACCTGGGCGAGCACATCAGCGTGCACCCTGAGGGCGAGACCGAAACAAGCCGGTACAAGCAGTTTCGCAGCACGCTGGAGACGGTGGTCAAGTGGGAAACCGACCTCGTCGAGATGTCCCAGGTCCTGGATCGGTTGGTAGAGCAAACCCTCAAGGATGATTCGATTCAATTCAAGAGCGAGCAGACCGGCGCGCGTATCAACAAGGACATCGAACTCAAGGAGATCATCGACAAGCGGCGGTTGTCAGCGATCGACCTCGAGTTCCGGCTGCTCCAGGACCTCGGCGAACTCTGCCTGGACCGGCTTGCCGATGTCGATGAGAGTGTGTTGCGTGATTATCACGAGTACCTGGTCGGTGAGGGCCTGAGAAGCGCAGGCAACGCCCATGGCGACCTCCACGGCAGCTCCCTGACACTTCCACAGCGGATGGAAGTACTGACCGGAGTCCTGGAAGCGTACGAAGAAGCCTTCACCATGGCCAGCTACCTGCGTAGCGTGGGTGGGGCGGCCGTACGCGTCGAGCAATTGCAGGCGTATCAAAAAGTGCTCGCCGAGCTGAAGAACGCCGCAGAAAAAGACTTGGCACAGCTGGTGAGGGAGAAAGAGCTGGAGGCCCCGCAGCTTTCCAAACCTTCGGTCTTTGCGCCCAGGGGCGGGCGGCGGCATCTGGTGCGCACCAGCAGGGGGCGCAGCGTGTTGGCGGAAGAAGTCGATGTCGACGGTGTTGCTGTCGTACAGCAGCGGGACTTTCGCACCCAGCATGTGCTCAAGACGTTTCGTCAGCAAGGCCAGGAATGGGTAGAGGACGCTACACGGGCCGCTGAACAGGCCGGCTCACCCGCATCGCCCCGAGAGCCAGCGGTCAGTCCCGCCCGTGCCCGCGCCTTGATTACCCAGGCGGATTCGGTGATCTCGCTGGCCCGCAGTTATGTCAAGGACAACGAGCCACTCAACCTGTCGACGGTCATCGACGGGCATGTCCAGAAACTTGAGCAGGTCAAGGCGACGCTCAAGGCAGCGGGTTCGGACAAGGAGTTGCTCGATGATCTCCAACATGCCATCTCTCACCTGCAAGCAGTCGAGCGTGACTTGCTGACCAGTCTCTACCTGTCGACCAACCGCCCCAATGCCAACAGCCTTCGCTATCTGGTCAAGGAGAACAAAGTGAGCATTCACCGGGCTGGTCCGCGCAAGGCACTGGCCGGGGGCGACTACCTCGATATCTACGAAGTGCGGCGGCTGCCGCGTGAAGGCCAGGCAACCGGCGAGGGATTGTGGGAGGTGCATTTCCACTATCCGGCTGCCACAACAACTGTCAGCGAGTTCAGCCGGGGGCATCTGAAGCTCTGGTCGCAGCGCAAACTAGGGCGACAGGCGCAAATGCGCGCTGCCACTTCGGGCCGGGAGTTACTGGATATCTACCGTGCCGAATTGCGCTTGCGCGACATCGAAGGCGTCATTGAACTGAGCTGATCCGTCAGCGATTGCTGTAGCGGCCATGCCGGCCATGGGCCGGCATGGCTTGATTGGAACGCTCGCCGATCATCTGCTGCAGCGTGATCAACTCAATGCCCTGGCTTCGCAGGCGGGGCATTTCCCGTTCCAGCACGGCCAGCGTCTGTGGATAAGGATGGCCGATCAGCACGGCCGAACCCTGCCGTCGAGCCAGTGCCACGCCTTCCTGTAACTGAGCGGTGATGGCCTCGGTGGTACGCACATCGTCGAGAAACACATCGCGCGATACATTCGCCAGGCCGATGCGTTGGGCCTCGGCTGCGGCGACCGTGGCCGCACTGGTACGGCTGTCGACAAAGAACAGATGACGTTGCTGCAGCTCGCCCATCAGCCAGGCCATGGGCTGGCGTTGCGCGGTCATGCGGCTGCCCATGTGGTTGTTGATGCCGGCGGCGTAGGGCACCTTGGCCAGCGCAGCGTCGAGCCGCCTGGCCAGCTCCGTCAGCGCAACCTCCGGGTGCCAGGCATAAGGGCCTGTGGCCGGGTCCATGGGCATGTGCAGGATCACCGTCTTGCCGGCCTTGTGCGCCTGGCGCGCGAAAGCAGTGGCGTGCGGCGTGTCGGGCATGACCGCCATCGTCACCGGGCCGGGCAAGGCGAGGGTGCGGGTGTCACGCTCGCTGCTCTGGCCCAGGTCGTCGATGATGATGCTCATGTAGGCCTTGTTGGCCGGCGCCGCTTGGGTAGCACCGGCCAACAGGCAGACCAGCAGGCACAGCAGATAACGCATGGGGTGGGTCATTTGCCCGAGGTGATGTTCAAGCCCTTGAGCAGGCTCAGGGCCTGGCTCAGCTGGAAGTCATCGTCCTGTGGGCGTTCCTTGCGCTTGCTGCTGCCGGTCGGGCGGTCGGCGCCGCCGTTGCCGTTGCCCAGGTGGCCCTGCAGGTCGGCTTCCTTGAAGTTGTCGGTGTCAATTTCGGCCGTGAGTTTGGCCGGGCGCACTTCGATGTCCGGCACGATGCCCTGGGCCTGGATCGAACGGCCGTTGGGGGTGTAATACAGCGCGGTGGTGAGCTTCAGGGCGCGGTCGTTGGCCAGCGGCAGCACGGTCTGCACCGAGCCTTTGCCGAAGCTGTCGGTGCCCATCAGCACGGCGCGTTTCTGGTCCTGCAGGGCGCCGGCGACGATTTCCGAAGCCGAAGCACTGCCACCGTTGATCAGCACCACCAGTGGCACGCCTTCGCTGGCGTCGGCCGGGTCGGCCGAGAAGCGCAGCTCGGAGTTGGCGATACGGCCCTTGGTGTAGACGATCAGGCCTTTGGTCAGGAAGTGGTCGGCCACTTCCACCGCCGACTGCAGCACGCCGCCGGGGTTGTTACGCAGGTCCAGGACCACGCCGCGCAGTTTTTTGCCGTTGTCCTTGCGCAACTTGGCCAGGGCCTTGCCCACTTCTTCGCCGGTTTTCACCTGGAACTGGGTGATGCGGATGTAGCCGTAGTCGTTTTCCAGCAGCTGGCTCTTCACGCTCTTGACCTGGATTACCGCACGGGCAAGGGTCACGTCGAACGGGTTGCCGCCGTCACGCACCAGGGTCAGGGTGATTTTTTCGCCGATCTTGCCGCGCATCTTGTCCACGGCTTCGGTCATGGTCTGACCACGAGTAGGGGCGCCGTTGATCTTCACGATGAGGTCGCCTGCCTGCACGCCGGCACGCGAGGCCGGGGTGTCGTCAATGGGCGAGACCACCTTGATGAAGCCGTCTTCCTGGCCCACTTCGATGCCCAGGCCGCCGAATTCGCCGCTGGTGCTTTCCTGCAGCTCCTGGAAGTCCTCGGGGCCAAGGTAGGCCGAGTGCGGGTCCAGGTTGCTGAGCATGCCTTTGATGGCGTTTTC
Source organism: Pseudomonas sp. P39-UII1 (assembly GCF_039672635.1). Classification (NCBI taxonomy): domain Bacteria; kingdom Pseudomonadati; phylum Pseudomonadota; class Gammaproteobacteria; order Pseudomonadales; family Pseudomonadaceae; genus Pseudomonas; species Pseudomonas sp. P39-UII1. The sequence goes on along the minus strand of NZ_JBDFPP010000009.1, from coordinate 78,441 downwards.
GAGCAGGGTCTTGTCGTCAACCGGTTCGACATAGGCCGCCTTGATGCGGTCCATCACCTCGGCGAAGGTGCGCAGCTCTTCGAGCGGCAGCGGCGCCTTGGCGGTCACCTCGGTGGCCGGCACCGCGGCTGGCTTGGCGGCCTTGGCGGGCGCCGGTTCGGCAGCGAGGGCCAAGGGCGCGCCGACCGCCAGGGCGATGGTCAGGGCCAGCTGGGTGAGACGAGGCGAGTGCAGCATGTCGAACGAACTCCTGATCCTGTAGGCGCTCCCGGGGGAGCATCGGTGCAGCGCCGGGCGCTACGCCGTAAAAAGTGAACTAACCTCGGCACCACTGCGACGGGTCGGTAGGCCGGCCCTGCTGGCGGATGGCGAAATACAAACCTGCGGCATCCTGGCCGCCGCTGTCGCCAACGGTGGAAATGGCCTCGCCGGCCTTGACGATGTCCCCGGCGCTCTTGAGCAGGCTCTGGTTGTGGCCGTAGAGGCTCAGGTAACCATTACCATGGTCGAGAATGACCAGAAGTCCAGCACCGCGCAACCAGTCGGCGAACACCACGCGCCCGCCGTGTACGGCGCGTACCTGGGTGCCGGGGTTGGCGCTGATCATCACCCCGTCCCACTTGGCGCGGGCGTCGCTGCCACGGGCATCGCCGAAGCGTGCCAGCAATCGACCATTGACGGGCCAAGGAAGTTTTCCCCGTGCGGCAGAAAATGCACCGCCATAGCTCGCGCTGTCGCTGGAAACCAGCGGGCCAAGGGTGGTACGGGCCTTTTTCGGCGGCTCGGTGATCGCTTCACGTTTGGCCAGGGCTTCCTGCTGGCGGCGCTTCTCGGCCTCCTGCTGGGCGAGCAGGGCCTTCTGGCGCGCTTCCTCGGCTTCGCGGGCCTGGCGGGCCAAGGTTTCCTCGATGGTCTTGAGCACCTTGGCCAGGTCTGCCTGGTCCTGCTCGCGGGCCTGCAGCTTTTGGTCGCGGTCTTTCATGTCGGTGTTGAGCTTGGCCAGCACCTGCTGGCGCTTGCCGCGCTCGGCTTCGAGGGCCTGGCGGCGGCTGTCGAGGTCGGCGCGCTGGGCCAGCAACTGTTCCTGCTGGCGGGAAATGTCCTGTTCGACATTGGCCAGCTGGCGCAAGGTCTCGTTGAAGGCGCGCAGTTGCTCCATGCGGGCCTTGCTCAGGTAGTCGTAGTAACTGAGCGTGCGAGCGAATTTCTCGGGGTTCTGCTGGTTGAGCAGCAGCTTGAGGTATTCCTCGCGACCGTTGTTCTGGTAGGCCGACCGCGCCTGGATGGCGATCAGGCGCTGTTGTTCAACGCGGGAGCTCTGGAGTTTTTTTTTCTCGGTATCAAGGCGCTCCAGATCGCCCTCGGTCTTTTTTAGTTCTTGTTGCAGGGCCTCCACCTGCTTTTCGAGGTTGCCGATGTCGGTCTCGGTGGCTTTGAGGTCTTTCTGCACGCCGGCCTTTTCTTCCTGGAGCTTGCCCAGCGTCTTCTTGAGCTCGGCGATGTCCTGGCGGGTGGCGTCCAGTTGTTGCTGGGTCTGCACGCGCTCGTCGGCGAAAGCCGGGCTGAGCAGGCAAGACAGGGCTAGGAGGATCAGGGCGCGAAGCATGAGGTTGGGCGTACCAAGGATGGAGACTGGCCTAGTATGCCCGCCTGTGCCTGCAAAAAAAACGCCTCGCTGCGGGTGCAGAGGGGCGTTGGTCCGGAATTCATGTGCAATTGGGGCCGCTTCGCGGCCCATTCGCGGGGCAAGCCCGCTCCCACAGAAGTTGCGTCAACTTCTAGAAATGTCAGACGGTTGCCCCAAAAAAGCTGCGCTAGCCCCTGTGGGAGCCGGCTTGCCGGCGAAAGGGCCGCAAAGCGGCCCCGGGTTTCAGGCGTCTACCAGAATCGAAGTACCCGTCATTTCGGCAGGCTTTTCCAGCCCCAGCAGCTTGAGCATGGTCGGTGCCACGTCGGCCAGCACGCCGCCCTCGCGGACCTTGACCGGGCGCTTACCCACATAGATGAACGGCACGGGTTCAGTGGTGTGAGCGGTGTGCGCCTGGCCGGTGCAGGCGTCTTCCATCTGCTCGACGTTGCCGTGGTCGGCGGTGATCAGCGCTTCGCCGTCTACTTTCTCCAGCGCTTCGACAATGCGCCCGACGCAGGTATCCAGCGCTTCGACCGCTTTCACCGCCGCTTCGAACACGCCGGTGTGGCCGACCATGTCGCCGTTGGCGTAGTTGACGATGATCACGTCGTAGCGCTGCTGCTCGATGGCCTCGACGATACGGTCGGTAACCTCGGGTGCATTCATTTCCGGTTGCAGGTCATAGGTGGCGACCTTAGGCGACGGGATCAGAATGCGCTCTTCGCCTTCGAACGGCTCCTCGCGGCCACCGGAGAAGAAGAACGTGACGTGCGCGTACTTCTCGGTCTCGGCGATGCGCAGCTGGGTCTTGCCGTTCTTGGCCAGGTACTCGCCCAACACGTTGTCCAGGCTGGAGGGCGCGAAGGCTGCTGGCGCCGGGATTTTCGCCGAGTACTGGGTCAGGCCGATATAGGCGGCCATCTTCGGCAGCCGCGCCCGGGGGAATTCGTTGAAGTCCGGCTCCACGAATGCACGCGACAGTTCGCGGGCACGGTCGGCGCGGAAGTTCATGAAGATCACCGCGTCGCCGTCTTCGACCTTTACTGCCTCGCCAATGCGCGTGGCTTTGACGAACTCGTCGCTTTCGTCACGGGCGTAGGCCGCTTCCAGGCCGGCCTGGGCGGTGTCGGCGGTGTACTCGGCGGCGCTGTCGACGATCAGGTTGTAGGCGGCGCTGACACGGTCCCAACGGTTGTCGCGGTCCATGGCGAAGTAGCGGCCGATAAGGCTGGCGATGCGGCCCTTGCCCAGCTTGGCGAAGGTGGCGTCGATCAGTTCAATGGACGACTGTGCGCTGCGTGGCGGGGTATCGCGGCCGTCAAGGAAGGCGTGCAGGTAGATCTTTTCTGCACCGCGCTGCGCAGCCAGTTCGGCCATTGCAACCAGGTGGTCCTGGTGGCTGTGCACGCCGCCATCGGACAGCAGGCCGAGGATGTGCACGGCCTTCCCGGCACCGGCGGCCTTGTCCACTGCGCCGGTCAGCACCGGGTTGCTGAAGAAGTCGCCATCGCGGATGGCCTTGGTGACGCGTGTGAAGTCCTGGTAGACGACACGGCCCGCCCCCAGGTTCATGTGACCGACCTCGGAGTTGCCCATCTGCCCGTCCGGCAGGCCGACATCCATCCCTGAGCCAGAGATCAAGCCATGTGGCTGGGTAGCGCGCAGGCGATCATAGACCGGTGTGTTGGCGGCATAGATGGCGTTGTATTCGGGGCTTTCGCTGTGGCCGAATCCATCCAGGATGATCAGGACCAGGGGTTTGGGCGTGCTCGTCATCAATCAAACTCACGGTTGTTCAAAGATGATAAAGACACGCATTTTAGGGCAAATGCGCCATCCGCGGCGAATATTCGTCCTGTTCCCTGACCAGCGCGGCCCTCGCGGCAACATGAAGGTAGCTTTCCGGCCCGCCCGTCGGGCTTTGGTGGCACTGGGGGGCTGTGTATACTGGCCGGCATTTTCAATCGCCTGGAACACCGCTGATGGTTGCTCACCTGATTCAATTCGCGACAGATCACTACATCCTGGTTGCGATCTTCGTTGTTCTGCTGGTCCTGCTGCTTCTCAATGAAATCCGCCGCGGCGGCCAGAGCCTGAGCAATGGCCAGTTGACCGCCCTGGTCAACGCCGACAAGGGCCTGGTCGTCGACATACGCACGCCCAAGGAATACTCCGCCGGCCACATTGTCGGTGCGATCAACATTCCGCAAGACAAGCTGGTAGCCCGCATGAGCGAGCTGGACAAGCACAAGGAAAAGACCCTGATCGTCGTCGACGCAATGGGCCAGCAGTCCGGCACCCTGTGCCGCGAGCTGCTCAAGGCTGGCTACACCGCCGCCAAACTGAGCGGTGGCGTTTCCAGCTGGAAAGCCGATAACCTGCCCCTGGTGAAGTGATATGAAGCCTGTCATCGTCTATTCCAGCGACTACTGCCCCTACTGCATGCGCGCCAAGTACCTGCTCGAGAGCAAGGGCGTGGCCTTCGAAGAAATCAAGGTCGACGGCAAACCGCAGTTGCGCGCCGAGATGAGCCAGAAGGCCGGCCGTACGTCGGTTCCGCAGATCTGGATCGGCAGCACCCATGTCGGTGGATGCGATGACCTCTACGCCCTGGAGCGCGCCGGCAAGCTCGACGCGCTGCTGGCGGCCTGATTTGCACTGCATTCAAAAACATTAGGATAAGGACCTGTCATGACAGACCAACAGACCAACGGCGCAGCCGCTGAAGACAACAGCCCTCAGTTCTCCATGCAGCGCATCTACGTGCGCGACCTGTCGTTCGAGGCCCCTAAAAGCCCGCAGATCTTCCGTCAGACCTGGGAGCCGAGCGTTGGCCTGGACCTGAACACCAAGCAGAAAGCCCTGGAAGGCGATTTCCATGAAGTGGTGCTGACCCTGTCGGTGACCGTCAAGAACGGTGACGAAGTGGCGTTCATCGCCGAAGTTCAGCAGGCCGGTATCTTCCTGATCAAGAACCTCGACGCGGCTTCGATGAGCCACACCTTGGGTGCGTTCTGCCCGAACATCCTGTTCCCGTACGCTCGCGAGACCTTGGACAGCCTGGTGACCCGTGGTTCGTTCCCGGCCCTGATGCTGTCGCCGGTCAACTTCGACGCCCTGTACGCGCAAGAAATGCAGCGCATGCAGGAAGCCGGCGAAGCGCCGACCGTGCAGTAATCGCTGCCGGTATCAAGAAAGCGCCTTTCGGGGCGCTTTTTTGTTGCCTGCTCCGGCCTCATCGCCGGCAAGCCGGCTCCCACATTGAACTGTGTACGCCAAACCCTTGTGGGAGCCGGCTTGCCGGCGATGAGGCCGGAGCAGGCACTGCATCAGCTCCCGGCAAAGCCCTGCTGGCGCCAGGCTTCATACACCGTAACCGCGACAGTGTTGGACAGGTTCAGGCTGCGGCACCCGGGCCGCATCGGCAGGCGCAGGCGCTGTTCTGCCGGCAGGCTGTCCAGCACCTCGGCGGGCAGGCCGCGGCTCTCTGGCCCGAACAGGAAGGCATCGCCGGGCTGGTAGGCGACTTCATGGAATGGGTGCGAGCCCTTGGTGGTGAAGGCGAACAGCCGCGGGTTGCCCAGACTCTCCAGGCATCCGGCCAGGCTTTCGTGGCGCTTGAGCGTGGCATACTCGTGGTAGTCCAGCCCCGCGCGGCGCAGCCGTTTGTCGTCCAGCTCGAAGCTGATCGGTTCGATCAGGTGCAGGTCGCAACCGCTGTTGGCGCAGAGGCGAATGATATTGCCGGTATTCGGCGGAATTTCAGGTTGAAAAAGGATGACGTGAAACATGCACGGCTCCAAGCATGAAGATGGCGAACATTCTACCCCCGAACCCGAGTCGCGTTCGAAGGGCTTGCCGCGTGTGATGCTTTCGCTGGCGATCGTCGGCGTGATGGTCGGCCTGATGATCGGCCGCCTCACCGCCCCCGAAGAGCGCATGCTCGAGCAGGTGGAGGTGGTGCAGGATGGGTTGGACCTGTGGTTCGACGACGAGCCGAAGCTGCATGGCGAGAATGTCGAGGGGACCGTCGCCGTACTGTTCCAGGCCGAGGGCAAAGCCCAACGCGGGCAGTTGAGCCTGCAGGGCAAGCCGGTGAGCTGGCGCGTGCAGAAGAGCAAGGAAGGGTTGCTGCTGACCGTGGTGGCTGCGCGCCCTCTGCAGGGCGAATGGGCCGGTGCAGAGGACGCTGGGCGTTGGCGGGTGCAGGTGAGGCTGCACGAATAAAAGAGGGGATTTCCCGGCCTGCCTGTACCAGGGTCCCCCAAAAGCGGGAGCGACTGCGTGTAAAAGAGGGGATGTCCCGGCCTGCCTGTACCGAGGTCCCCGAAAGCTGGAGCAACTGCATATAAAAGAGGGGTTCACCCGGCCTGCCTGTACCAGGGCCCCCGAAACTGGGTATGTACTAGCTATTGCAGGGGGCGTGCCATTTTTTCCAGGCCTGTGAATACTGGCCTTTGAGGGGGATTTGGCCGGTTTTAGAGGGGATTTGTGCCTTGGGGCGGTGCAGAGGGCACAGCTTCGGTGCATGCGCCTGAAACGGCTGGGGCCGCATAGCGGCCCCAGAGGTCTATCTGAATGACGAGGCGTCAGTGGTCATCGCCCTCATCGTCATCTCCACCATCCACGTTCATCCCCAGTTCCTTGATCTTGCGCGTCAGGGTATTGCGCCCCCAGCCAAGCAGCACAGCCGCATCACGGCGACGCCCGGCCGTGTGCTTGAGCGCCGTCTCGATCATGATCCGTTCAAAGCTGGGTACCGCGCTGTCGAGCAGGTTCGACTGCCCGCGGGCCAAGGCCTGGTCGGCCCACTGGCGCAGGGCTTGCTCCCAGTTGGTCACTGGTGCAGCGTCCTGCGGCAGGTTGAGCAGTTCCGGTGGCAGGTCGCCGATCAGCACTTCGCGGCTGGAGGCCATCACGGTAATCCAGCGGCAGGTGTTCTCCAGCTGGCGAACGTTGCCGGGCCAAGGCAAGTTGCGGATGAATTCTTCGGTTTCCGGCTTGAGCAGTTTCGGCTCGACGGCCAGCTCCTGCGCGGCGCGGCCGAGGAAGTGGCGGGCGAGGGCAGGGATGTCCTCGCGACGGTCGGCCAGGCGCGGAATATGGATGCGAATCACGTTGAGGCGGTGGAACAAGTCCTCACGGAACTTGCCGGCTTGTACCAGCAGTTCGAGGTTCTGGTGCGTGGCGGCGATGATTCGCACATCGACCTTCACCGGCACATGGCCGCCCACGCGATAGAACTCGCCATCGGCCAGTACCCGCAGCAGGCGAGTCTGGGTGTCGGCCGGCATGTCGCCGATTTCGTCGAGGAACAGCGTGCCGCCATCGGCCTGCTCGAAGCGGCCGCGGCGCAGGTTGGCTGCGCCAGTGAACGCCCCTTTCTCGTGGCCGAACAGCTCCGACTCCATCAGGTCTTTCGGGATGGCCGCCATGTTCAAGGCAATGAACGGCGATGCCGCACGCGGGCTGTGGCGGTGCAGGGCGTGGGCGACCAGTTCCTTGCCGGTACCCGATTCGCCATTGATCAGCACGGTAATGTTGGAGTGGCTCAAGCGACCGATGGCGCGGAACACCTCCTGCATCGCCGGTGCTTCACCGATGATTTCCGGCGTGCGGGCCAGCGCCTGGGGCACGTCGAGGCCTTGTTGTTCCTGGGAATGCTGGTTGGCGCGCTTGACCAGCGACACCGCTTCATCGACGTCGAACGGTTTCGGCAGGTACTCGAACGCACCGCCCTGGTACGACGCCACCGCGCTGTCCAGGTCGGAATGGGCAGTCATGATGATGACCGGCAGGCGCGGGTGCTGCTCGCGAATCTGCGCCAGCAGGTCGAGGCCACTGGCACCGGGCATACGGATGTCGGAAATGATCACGTCCGGCTGCTGCCGAGCCAGGCGGCCCATCACGCCATCGGCGCTGTCGAAGCTCTGGGTGGTCATGCCTTCCTGTTGCAGGGCTTTTTCCAGGACCCAGCGGATGGAGCGATCATCATCGACGATCCAAACGGTTTCACTTCGGCTCATTAGGCGGTGGCTCCTTGTTCCAGGGGCAGGAAGATCGAGAAGGCAGTGTGCCCGGCGTGGCTTTCACACTCGATCAGGCCCTGGTGCTGGCTGATGATGTTCTGGGTAATGGCCAGGCCCAGCCCGGTACCGTCCGGGCGGCCACTGACCATGGGATAGAAGAGGGTGTCCTGCAGTTCACTGGGAATGCCTGGGCCGTTGTCGATGATCTCGACCCGGGCCACCAGGCGGTGGCGCACGTGGCCGATGGTGAACTGGCGCATCGCCCGGCTGCGCAGTGTGATACGGCCCAGGCGCAGCTCGTTCTGCGAGCTGATCGCCTGCATGGCGTTGCGCACGATATTCAGCACCGCCTGGATCATCTGCTCGCGGTCGATCAGCACGTCCGGCAGGCTCGGGTCGTAATCGCGCACCAACGTGATGCAGCCTTGGCTTTCGGCGTCGACCAGGCTGCAGACCCGCTCCAGCACTTCGTGAATGTTGGTCATGGCCAGCGACGGCAGCTTGTTCGAGCCGAGCATACGGTCGACCAGGTTACGCAGGCGGTCGGCCTCTTCGATGATCACATTGGTGTAGTCGCGCAGCCCGTCTTCGGGCAGTTCGCGGGCCAGCAATTGTGCAGCGCCACGGATGCCGCCGAGCGGGTTCTTGATCTCGTGGGCCAGGCCGCGCACCAGCATCTTGGTGGTTTCCTGCTTGCTCAGCTGGGCCTCTTCCTTGGTGATGCGCAGCAGGCGGTCGCGCGGGTGCACCTCGAGCAGCAGCAAGGTATTGCCTTGGTGCAGGATCGGCGTCACGGCGTAGTCGACGGTGATGGTCTGCCCAGTCAACGACGTGAGCTGCGCTTCGCGCTTGGTGAACGGGTGTGCGTGTTCGACGGCCTGGCGCAGCGAATTGAGCGCTTCGGTCGATTCAGTGAACAGCTCACTGATGAATTGCCCATGGCTACGCTGCCCACTCACCGCCAGTAGCATTTCCGCAGCCGGGTTCATGTACTCCAGGCGCAGCTCGGCGTTGAGCAGGAGCGTGGCGGTGGTCAGGTTGTCCAGAAGCAGACGGTGCTGTGCATCGCTGATGGTCATAAGGTGTCGTTGACCTCTTTTGGCGCTGGCTGGTCCTTGGTCGGGCCAAGGACGAGCGCGCTATGGATCCGCTGATGCCTGGAAAATGCAAGAAACAAACCAAGGCTCCGAAAAGAAGCGGGATTCCTTGATAAAGACCTGTTATTGCGCTTATTCGGATCAGAATCTGCTGATTTACCGTTTCACGTGACCTGTTTTGGGATGATTAGCGGCGGGATTGAGGGCGTTATGCACCAATATAGAGCATCTGCGCGGCTAGCGTTCGACACACAGTTGCGTGGTGGCGCGCACCAGCGCCTGGTGGCGTAGAGGGTCGTTGGTGCGTCGCGCCAAGGCGTGAGCGAGTTTTTGCGTACAGCCCTGATTATGCTGCTGGTCAAAGCGGGCCAGTTCGAACAGTAGCGTCGCCTGGAGTTTGTCCAGGCGGGGCCGAATCTGATTGGCGAGGTCGAGCGGTGCAGCGGGCGGTCGTTGCCCAAGCACTGCCCAGCGGTCGAGAAGGGTGTACTGGATGAGCTTGTTGGCTTCGATCTGGTCAGCGAAAAACGCAGCGGCGCGCTCGGGGCTCAGGTCGTAGTCGGGTGCCATCTCCTGGACGCCCGACAGCACCTGTCGCTCCCGTTCGGGGGCTTCCACGGGCATGCGGTTGTCCCATTTATGCGCCGCGACCGAGGTGGCAAGGTCCAGGCGCTGCTCGATACTGGTCAGCAAGGGCTGAAAGTCTGGTTCGGAAGGTGATGATGCCTGGCAGCCAAGAAGGCCGAATGTGATGACGAGCGCGATGGTGGTGCGTTGCATGGTGATCTCCTTATGCATGGAGACCTGATTGTGGGTTGGGTGACGCATTCTGCTTGTAGGACGCGTCCGATTCGGACGATCGCAAAAACAAAAACGGCCTTCAGAAGAAGGCCGTTTCCGGTGATTTCATCGACGCCAGGCGCCGATTAGATCAGCAGCTGTAGTACAGCTCGTATTCCAGCGGGTGCACGAAGGTGCGGACCTTGATCTCTTCTTCCGACTTCAGCTCGATGAAGGCATCGATGAAGTCATCGGAGAACACGCCGCCCTTGGTCAGGAACGCACGGCCTTTATCCAGCTCTTCCAGAGCTTCTTTCAGGCTGCCGCACACTTGCGGGATGTCTTTGGCCTCTTCCGGCGGCAGATCGTACAGGTTCTTGTCGGCAGCATCGCCTGGGTGGATCTTGTTCTGGATACCGTCGAGGCCAGCCATCAGCAGGGCCGCGAAAGCCAGGTACGGGTTGGCCGATGGGTCCGGGAAACGCGCTTCGATACGGCGCGCTTTCGGGCTGCCGACATAAGGAATACGGATCGAGGCGGAACGGTTGCGTGCCGAGTAGGCCAGCATTACCGGGGCTTCGAAGCCTGGGACCAGACGCTTGTAGGAGTTGGTCGACGGGTTGGTGAAGCCGTTCAGGGCCTTACCGTGCTTGATGATGCCGCCGATGAAGTACAGGGCGGTGTCGGACAGGCCGGCATAGCCTTCACCCGAGAAGGTGTTCTTGCCGTCTTTCCAGATCGACATGTGCACGTGCATGCCCGAGCCGTTATCGCCGTACAGTGGCTTCGGCATGAAGGTGGCGGTACGGCCGTAAGCGTCGGCAACGTTGTGCACGACGTATTTCAGGGCCTGCACTTCGTCAGCTTTCTTCACCAGGGTGTTGAACTTGACGCCGATTTCGTTCTGGCCGGCAGTCGCCACTTCGTGGTGGTGAACTTCAACGGTCTGGCCCATTTCTTCCAGTGCGTTGCACATGGCAGTACGGATTTCGTGGTCGTGGTCGAACGGCGGAACCGGGAAGTAGCCACCTTTAACGCCCGGACGGTGGCCTTTGTTGCCGCCTTCTACGTCAGCGCCAGTCATCCACGAGCCTTGCTCGGAGAAGATCTTGAACATCGAGCCGGAGATGTCCGACTGGAACTTCACTTCGTCGAAGATGAAGAACTCTGGCTCTGGGCCGGCGAATACGGTGTCACCGATGCCGGTGCTCTTCAGGTACTCTTCGGCGCGCTTGGCGATGCCGCGTGGGTCACGGTCGTAGCCCTGCATGCTCGACGGGTCGACGATGTCGCAGGTGATGATCAGGGTCGGCTCTTCGGTGAACGGGTCCAGTACGGCGGTGTCGTCGACCGGCATCAGGATCATGTCGGAGGCTTCGATGCCTTTCCAGCCAGCGATGGAGGAGCCGTCGAACATCTTGCCGACTTCGAAGAAGTCTTCGTCCAGGCCATCACGCGCTGGCATGGTCACGTGATGCTGAATGCCTTTGGTGTCCGTGAAACGCAGATCAATCCACTTGACGTCATGATCTTTGATGAGTTGAACCGACTTCGACATGTTGTCCTCCGGATGGTCTAGGGCGCAGTTGGCCGCTGCCCTGCAAAAAGGGTGTTGCCGGGCGCGGATAGTCGGCCAAGCTTACCTGCCTCACAAGGGAGCAAATTGCATGCCAGTGCCCGAAAATGGCGAGCGCGGGATAAAAAGGGGCGTTTGCGGGCATCGAGCGGTGTAGGGCTGGCAAAAAATGCACTCTTAAGATGCGGATTTTGGCGCGTGCGCACCAATGCGGTGCGTTAGCGGGTTTTTGTGCTTCCTTAAAGGGCCTCATCGCCGGCAAGCCGGGTGCCAGAAGGTCACCACATGCCTCAAGACCTACGCCATGCCCTGTGGGAGCCGGCTTGCCGGCGATGAGGCCGGAGCGGGCAAACATAAAATCCAACCTTCTGTACAAAAGTTGGTCAAATCCTGAGCAATTTCCGATATAATTCGCGCCCCTCATTTTCGGCAGGCCCTGCGCGCGCTGTTAACCAATGAAACTTATCGTCAAAGTCTTCCCAGAAATCACCATCAAGAGCCGGCCGGTGCGCAAGCGCTTCATCCGCCAGCTCAGCAAGAACATCCGCAACGTGCTCAAGGACCTCGATCCTGAGCTCGCGGTCGATGGTGTCTGGGACAATCTCGAAGTGGTCACCCGCGTCGAGGACGAGAAGGTCCAGCGCGAGATGATCGAGCGCCTCGCCTGCACGCCGGGTATTACCCATTTCCTGCAGGTCGAGGAATACCCGCTGGGCGACTTCGACGACATCGTCGCCAAGTGCAAGCACCATTTCGGCCACCTGCTGGCCGGCAAGCACTTCGCCGTACGCTGCAAGCGCGGCGGCCATCACGACTTCACCTCGATGGATGTCGACCGCTACGTCGGCAGCCAGCTGCGTCAGCAGTGCGGCGCCGCCGGCATCGAGCTGAAGAACCCGCAAGTGCTGGTGCGCATCGAAATCCGCAACCAGCGCCTGTACGTGATCCATAACCAGCACCAGGGCATTGGCGGCTATCCGCTGGGCGCCCTGGAGCAGACCCTGGTGTTGATGTCCGGTGGCTTCGACTCCACCGTGGCCGCCTACCAGATGATGCGCCGCGGCCTGATGACCCACTTCTGCTTCTTCAACCTCGGCGGCCGTGCCCACGAGCTGGGCGTGATGGAAGTGGCCCACTACCTGTGGAAAAAGTACGGCAGCAGCCAGCGCGTGCTGTTCATCAGCGTGCCGTTCGAAGAAGTGGTCGGCGAGATCCTCAACAAGGTCGACAACAGCTACATGGGCGTGACCCTCAAGCGCATGATGCTGCGCGGTGCGGCGCACATGGCCGACCGTCTGCAAATCGACGCGCTGGTGACCGGCGAAGCGATCTCCCAGGTGTCGAGCCAGACGCTGCCGAACCTGTCGATCATCGATTCGGCCACCGACAAGCTGGTGCTGCGCCCGTTGCTGGCCAGCCACAAGCAGGACATCATTGACCAGGCCACCGAAATCGGCACCGCCGATTTCGCCAAGCACATGCCTGAATACTGCGGTGTGATCTCGGTAAACCCGACCACTCACGCCAAGCGTCACCGCATGGAGCATGAAGAAAAGCAATTCGACATGGCCGTGCTGGAGCGTGCTCTCGAGCGTGCCAAGTTCATCTCGATCGACCACGTGATCGACGAGCTGGGCAAGGACATCGAGGTCGAGGAAGTACGCGAAGCGCTGCCAGGCCAGATCGTCATCGACATCCGTCACCCCGATGCCCAGGAAGACCAACCCCTGGTAATCGACGGCGTGGAAGTCCAGGTGATGCCGTTTTACGCGATCAACAGCAAGTTCAAGCAGCTGGATGAAACCCGCCAGTACTTGCTGTATTGCGACAAGGGTGTGATGAGCCGTTTGCACGCACACCACCTGCTCAGTGAGGGACATGCCAATGTGCGTGTTTATCGTCCGACATAAGACGCCAGGGCTGTATGGCGGCAGCATCCGCCATCGCCCTCCCGACCGCCGGGCCCGCTGAGCCTTTTACCTTCATATTGGCCGCCTAGACTGGCGGCAACCGAATCCTCTGATCGAGATACAGTTGTGATCGAAAATCTGCGTAACATCGCCATCATCGCCCACGTTGACCATGGTAAAACCACCCTGGTCGACAAACTCCTGCGCCAGTCCGGCACTCTGGAGCGTAACGAGCTCAACGACGAGCGCGTGATGGACTCCAACGACCAGGAAAAAGAGCGCGGCATTACCATTCTGGCGAAAAACACCGCCATCAACTGGAACGGCTACCACATCAACATCGTCGACACCCCCGGCCACGCCGACTTCGGTGGCGAGGTTGAGCGTGTAATGTCGATGGTCGACTCCGTGCTGCTGCTGGTCGACGCCCAGGACGGCCCGATGCCGCAAACCCGCTTCGTGACCAAGAAGGCTTTCGAAGCTGGCCTGAAGCCGATCGTCGTGATCAACAAGGTCGACCGTCCGGGCGCGCGTCCTGACTGGGTTCTGGACCAGATCTTCGACCTGTTCGACAACCTCGGTGCCACCGACGAACAGCTGGACTTCAAAGTCGTCTACGCCTCGGCCCTGAACGGCATTGCCGGTCTGGACCACACCGCAATGGGCGAAGACATGACTGCCCTGTACCAGGCGGTCATCGACCACGTTCCAGCGCCAGCTGTTGACCGTGACGGCCCGTTCCAGATGCAGATCTCCGCACTGGACTACAACAGCTTCCTGGGTGTTATCGGTGTTGGCCGTATTGCCCGTGGTCGCATCAAGCCGAACACCCCGGTTGTCGCCATCGACGCTGACGGCAAGAAGCGTAACGGCCGTATCCTCAAGCTGATGGGCCACCACGGCCTGCACCGCGTGGATGTCGAAGAAGCCCAGGCGGGCGACATCGTCTGCATCAGCGGTTTCGACGAGCTGTTCATCTCCGACACCCTGTGCGACCCGACTGCCGTTGAGGCAATGAAGCCGCTGACCGTTGACGAGCCTACCGTTTCGATGACCTTCCAGGTCAACGACTCGCCGTTCTGCGGCAAGGAAGGCAAGTTCGTCACCAGCCGTAACATCAAGGACCGTCTGGACAAAGAGCTGCTGTACAACGTAGCCCTGCGTGTTGAAGAAACCGACTCCCCAGACAAGTTCAAGGTCTCGGGCCGTGGTGAGCTGCACCTCTCGGTACTGATCGAAACCATGCGTCGCGAAGGCTTCGAATTGGCCCTGGGTCGTCCGGAAGTGATCATCCGTGAAGTGGACGGCGTGAAGCAGGAACCGTTCGAAAACGTCACCATCGACATCCCTGAAGATTCGCAGGGCAAGGTCATGGAAGAGATGGGTCTGCGTAAAGGCGACCTGACCAACATGGTCCCGGATGGCAAGGGCCGTGTACGCCTGGAGTACAACATCCCGGCTCGTGGTCTGATCGGTTTCCGTAACCAGTTCCTGACCCTGACCAACGGTGCAGGCATCCTGACTTCGATCTTCGATCGCTACGATGCAGTGAAGTCCGGCCACATGTCCGGCCGTCAGAACGGCGTACTGGTTTCGGTCGAAACCGGCAAGGCGCTGACCTACTCGCTGGAAACCCTGCAGGCGCGTGGCAAGCTGTTCGTCGAGCACGGTCAAGAGATCTACAACGGTCAGATCATCGGCCAGAACAGCCGCGACAACGACCTGGGCGTCAACCCTACCAAGGGTAAGAAGCTCGACAACATGCGTGCTTCGGGTAAAGACGAAGTCATCGCCCTGGTTCCGCCTGTTCGCTTTACCCTGGAACAGGCTCTGGAATACATCCAGGAAGACGAGCTGTGCGAAGTAACGCCGAAGTCCATCCGTCTTCGCAAGAAGATCCTGGACGAAAGCGAGCGTACCCGCGCTGCCAAGAAAGCCAAGAACAGCTGAGTTAGTTCTGGCTGAATGAAAACGCCCCCGGTCGAAAGGCCGGGGGCGTTTTTTTTTGCCCTTGTTGCACCGTGTTTCACCGGAAGTAATTGCTAACTAAGCAGTTTTTGGCAATGGCTATAGCCCCCAGTACCCTGCGTACTGAAAGTTTTAATGGGGCTGAGGATGAAGGGCAAGAGGTGGAAAGATCATTTGGCACGCGGCGAGATTCATGTAGCGGGAGTTGCGTGGAGCCTGCTTCACCTGCGTCCCGGCTCGCTTCAAGTGGTTATCCCAGAGCATTCCACCCAAGGCTCGCAAGTAGTGACGCTCGCGATACAGTACTCAAGCCACTGCGTCAGTTACGGGCCGAAACAAGGCGCTGAGCTAGATTTTGAGGCGATTGGGGTCGAGCACATGCTGATCGACCACAGAGGAATTCGTCGGGCATTTTGTCCAGGGCGCTACAAGTTGTCTATCCAGCTGCCCAGCATCCTGGCGTCACTTGCGGATCGGCAATGCCTTTTCACGGGGCACAGCAACTGGCTGACCTTGGAGGGGCATCAGTTCGGCTATCCAGAAGGGAGCTGCTACGAGGTCTATTTCAGCCTTCGTCGTGAAGCTGCACTAAACCTGACGGTATATGTTGAAAGTGCCTACGTGCGAGATGCCGGCCATCCTTCTCATCGTCCGGTACGCTTTAAGCGACATGAGAAAATAAAGGGCTGGCTACTGATGTTGAAGAAGCTGAGAAATGAGCCTATTCGACGGCCTGTGAAGCGGTAGCTACCTGTAGAAATACGAAACCCCCGGTTAACGGGGGTCGTATCGCGGATGCCCTTAGGGATTTCTCCCATCAACCGACACGGCCGGAACCAGGTGGCGGCGTCTAGACACTTCCCGAAGGAAGCTCCGTGTACATCAAGACGGTTAAAAGTCTATTGGGTCTCAGTGGGCTCGTCAACGTCCGGGTGCTTTCGGCTTGTAAGCACAATACCCCGGGCGTGGCCCGATCTTCGGGTGATTGCGGCAGGTATCCGGGCGCTTGTCATAAATGGTGCACAGGCGGCTCTTGCGATCCAGATACATGCAGTCATCGTTGCTCATCCGGGTCAGGGTGAAGATCCCCGACTTCTGGTTGAAGCGTTCGATGATGCCTTCCTTCTGCAGGCGTTTGGCCACGTTTTTTGGCGGCTCGTCCTTTTCGAACTCGTCCACCACGCCAATGCGGATCAGGTCTTTGATCTTCACTTCCACGGGCAGCGTGCAGCAGGTCGAATGGCAGCCTCCGCACATATGGCTGGCATAGCGCTGCCAGGTTTCCAGGCGGTCGACTTCGGCCGCGGCAATCAGGGTCGTTTTCATCGTTATAGGTGGTGGATCACGGTCTTGGGGCGCGCGATGATACCGGAGTTGTTCAATTTGTGAACAACCTTTTGCCGGATTGGCAAAGTGGGCATGAAAACTGCGAACCGAGACTGTCACTCCCTGTCGAAGGGTCTAGTCTCAACACTCCCCCTGCGCTTTCGTCAACTTGCCCGAGGATGCCGTATGTCCCAGGAACCCAAAGCACGTGATGCCGAGGTGGCCGATTTTCGTGCCGCTGTACTGGACAAACTTACCTATGCAGTCGGCAAGGACCCTGAGCATGCCTTCGACCACGACTGGTTCGAAGCCATTGCGCTGGCTGCCCGCGATCACATGGTCGACCACTGGATGGACCACACCCGTCAGGCCTATAGACGCAGCCAGAAGCGGGTGTATTACCTCTCCCTCGAATTCCTCATCGGCCGCCTGCTGTATGACAGCCTGAGCAACCTGGGCTTGCTGGATATCGCCCGTGATGCGTTGGAAGGGCTGGATGTGGATCTGGAGCGCATTCGCCTGCTCGAGCCGGATGCCGCACTGGGCAATGGTGGGCTGGGGCGTCTGGCAGCCTGTTTCATGGAAAGCATGTCGACCCTGGGCATTGCCGCCCATGGTTATGGCATCCGTTACGAGCACGGGCTGTTCCGCCAGGCCATGGTCGATGGCTGGCAGCAGGAGCAGACCGAGAACTGGCTGGATTTCGGCAACCCGTGGGAGTTCGAGCGCGCCGAGGTGATCTACCCGATCAGCTTTGGCGGTAGCGTCGAAACGGTGCACGACGCCCACGGCCAGCAGCGTCAGGTCTGGTCGCCGGGCGAAACGGTGCGGGCGGTTGCCTATGACACGCCGGTGGTCGGCTGGCGCGGGTCCAGCGTCAATACCCTGCGCCTGTGGCGTGCACGGGCGCTGGAAGAACTCCACCTGGAGCGTTTCAACGCCGGTGACCACCTGGGGGCGGTGGCGGAAGTCGCGCGCGCCGAAAGTATCTCGCGGGTGCTGTACCCAGCCGACAGTACCGAGGCTGGCCAGGAGCTGCGCCTGCGCCAGGAATACTTCTTTGTCTCGGCATCGCTGCAGGACCTGCTGCGGCGCCACTTGAACATGCACAAGGACCTGCTCAACCTGCCGGATGCGGCGGCGATCCAGCTCAATGACACGCACCCGTCGATTGCCGTGGCCGAACTGATGCGGCTGCTGGTCGACCAGCACGAAATTCCGTGGGAAAAGGCCTGGGAGCTGACCGTCGGTACGTTGGCCTACACCAACCACACCCTGCTGCCCGAAGCCCTTGAAACCTGGCCTGTGGCGCTGATGGAACGCATGCTCCCGCGGCACATGCAGATCATCTACCTGATCAACGCCTACCATATCGACGCCCTGCGCGCGAAAGGCCTGCATGACTTCGATGTGCTACGGGCAGTGTCGCTGATCGAGGAGGACAACGGCCGCCGGGTGCGCATGGGCAACCTGGCATTCCTCGGCTCGCACAGCGTCAACGGGGTGTCGGCGCTGCACAGCAAGCTGATGAAAAGCACGGTGTTCGCCGAGCTGCACAAGCTCTATCCGCAGCGGATCAACAACAAGACCAACGGCATTACCTTCCGCCGCTGGCTGTACCAGGCCAACCCGCAATTGACCGCGATGCTGGTCGAGGCCCTGGGGCCGGAGCTTCTGGACGACCCCGAGGCGCGCCTGGCAAACCTGGTGCCGTTCGCCGACAAGGGCGGCTTTCGCAAGGCGTTCGCCGCGCAGCGCCTGCACAGCAAGCGCGCGCTGGCCAGCATCATCCAGGACCGCGTGGGGGTTACGGTCAACCCAGAGGCGCTGTTCGATGTGCAGGTCAAGCGCATCCACGAATACAAGCGCCAGCTGCTCAACCTGTTGCACACCGTGGCGCTGTACCAGGCCATACGCAACGACCCCGGTATCAACTGGGTGCCCCGGGTGAAGATCTTCGCCGGCAAGGCCGCGGCCAGCTACCACCAGGCCAAGCTGATCATCAAGCTGGCCAACGACATCGCCCGCGTGGTCAACAACGACCCCACCGTGCGTGGCCTGCTCAAGGTGGTGTTCCTGCCCAACTACAACGTCAGCCTGGCGGAGAGCATCATCCCGGCAGCGGACCTGTCGGAGCAGATCTCCACTGCCGGTTACGAAGCCTCGGGTACCAGCAACATGAAGTTCGGCCTCAATGGCGCGTTGACCATCGGCACCCTGGACGGTGCCAACGTGGAGATGTGCGAACAGGTGGGTGCCGACAACATGTTCATCTTCGGTTTGACTGCGCAGCAGGTCGAGGCGCGCAAGCGTGCCGGCGACTTTGGTGCCAGTGCCGCGATAGCCGCCTCCAACCGCTTGAACGATGTACTGCAGGCGATCCGCAGTGGTGTGTTCTCGCCGGATGACCCTGGGCGCTATGCCGGGCTGATCGACGGGCTGGTGGCGTACGACCGCTTCCTGGTCTGCGCCGATTTCGATGCCTACTGGGATGCCCAGCGGCGCGTCGAGGAGCTGTGGCATACACCGCAGGAGTGGTGGCGCGTTGCAGTGCTGAACACGGCAAGGATGGGCTGGTTCTCTTCGGACCGGACCATTCGCGAGTATGCGACCGATATCTGGAAGGCGCTGGATTGAGTGTTGGGGCCGCGGCGCGGCCCAATCGCCGGCAAGCCGGCTCCCACCAGGTCGTGGTTCAGCAGCGTCTGTGGGAGCCGGCTTGCCGGCGATCGGGCTGCACAGCAGCCCCAACTGACCACCGGCCAGGCCATCGCTGAACTACCGACCTAAAGTGCCGTCTGACTGCCCAGCGAGTCTCTTTGCTCGCTAGCATTCAACTCTCCCTGTAAACTGCGGGGGTTTTTCTCCCCCAATCCGTTCGGAGCCATACATGTCCCGCGTTACCCTGAGTCGCTATCTGATTGAGCAGACCCGCAGCAACAATACCCCTGCCGATCTGCGCTTCCTGATCGAAGTGGTAGCGCGTGCGTGCAAGGAAATCAGCCACCACGTGTCCAAGGGCGCCCTCGGCGGCGTGCTGGGCAGCATGGGCACCGAAAACGTGCAGGGCGAAGTGCAGAAGAAGCTGGACGTGATTTCCAACGACATCCTGCTCGAAGCCAACGAGTGGGGCGGCCACCTGGCCGGCATGGCGTCCGAAGAAATGGACAACGCCTACCAGATCCCGGGCAAATACCCGAAAGGCGCCTACCTGCTGGTCTTCGACCCGCTCGACGGCTCGTCGAACATCGACGTCAACGTCTCGGTCGGCACCATCTTCTCGGTACTGCGTTGCCCTAACCAGTACCTGAGCCAGAACGAAAGCCTGAACGAAGAAGCGTTCCTGCAGCCAGGTACCGAGCAGGTCGCTGCCGGTTATGCCATCTACGGCCCGCAGACCATGCTGATCCTGACCCTTGGCAACGGCGTCAAGGGCTTCACCCTGGACCGCGAGCTGGGCAGCTTCGTTCTGACCCACGAAAACATCCAGGTACCGGCCACCACCGCCGAGTTCGCCATCAACATGTCCAACCAGCGCCACTGGGAAGCCCCGGTACAGCGCTACGTGGGCGAGCTGCTGGCCGGTGAGACCGGGCCACTGAAAAAGAACTACAACATGCGCTGGATCGCCTCCATGGTGGCCGATGTACACCGCATCCTGACCCGTGGCGGCCTGTTCATGTACCCGCGCGACGCCCGCGAGCCGAGCAAGCCGGGCAAGCTGCGCCTGATGTACGAAGCCAACCCGATGTCGTTCATCATCGAGCAGGCTGGCGGCGCCTCCACCAACGGTTACGATCGCATCCTCGACATCAAGCCAGAGAGCCTGCACCAACGCGTGTCGGTGATCCTCGGCTCGAAGGAAGAGGTTGAGCGCGTTACCGCCTATCACAAGGAGTAAGACATGCTCGCACCTTGGCAGCCGTTGCTGGAGTGGTGGTTCGGTTGGGGTACCAGTCCCCAGGCCGTGGCTGACGAGAAGAGCACGCTGTGGTTCGGCAAGCATCACGATGCCGAAGCCCAGGCGGTGTTTGGCGAGCTGGTCGAGCATGCCCTGGCGGGCGGGCTCGACGAGTGGCAGCAAAGCCCGCAAGGCTGGCTTGGCCTGTTGATCCTGCTGGACCAGCTGCCGCGCATGATCTACCGCGACACGCCGCGCGCCTTCGAGGGCGACCGGCGTGCCCAGGTGGTCGCGCTGCAGGGTTTGCAGAAGGGCTGGGATTACCAGCTGCTGCCGATCCAGCGAGTGTTCGTGCTGCTGGTGCTGGAGCATGCCGAAGTGCTGGACTGGCAGAACCTGTGCGTCGAACGCTATCAGGTGCTGCTGGATGAGCAGCCAGAGGCCCACCGACGCTTGTTCGAAGGCTTCCTCGACTATGCCGAGCAGCACCAGCGCGTGATTGCAAGGTTCGGGCGCTTCCCGCACCGCAACCTGATGCTGGAGCGGCCGAGCACCAGCGAAGAGATGGATTTTCTACTGGAGCCTGGCTCCAGGTTCTGAGTAATGAATGGGGCCGCGATGCGGCCCCATTTGTTTTTGGGGCCTGAAGCGCCTGCGCAGCGCCAGCCGACCAACGGTGTTGAACGAAAGGCGGGCAGGCAGGGAACCAGGGAGCGATTTTCCCGTCGAAGGTCACTGCAGCCACTCGCCTGCACCCACCTTCCAGGAGTGTTCCTTCATGTCGTTGCGTTCCCTCGCCCTGTTGTCCTTGTGCGTCGTCCTGACTGCGTGCAGCAAGATCAATCAGGAAAACTATTCCAAGCTCAAGGCCGGTATGAACAAGGCCGAGGTCGAGCAACTGCTCGGCACGCCCACCGAGTGCTCTGGCGCACTGGGCATGAGCAGCTGCACCTGGGGGGACGAGAAGAGCTTCATCAGCGTGCAGTACGCAGCTGACAAGGTATTGATGTACTCAGGGCAGGGCCTCAAATGACGCGTCTGCACCTGCTGCTGGGGTTGTGCCTGGTGATGCTGTTGGGTGGCTGCGCCACCTCGGCCAACGACCCGCTGGCGCCGAAGACCGCCGGTAACGTCGACCTCAAGCGGTACCAGGGCAAGTGGTACGAGCTGGCCCGCTTGCCGATGCCGTATCAGAGCGAATGCGCCCAGTCCGAGGCCCATTACAACCTCAAGCCTGACGGCTCGTACGGTGTGCTCAACCGTTGCCGCACGATGGGTGATGAATGGCTGCGCGCCGAAGGCCACGCCAACATTCAGCAGCCGGGGCATACCGACAGGTTGTGGGTGGAGTTCGACAACTGGTTCACCCGCCTGGTGCCAGGCCTGACCAGGGGCGAATACTGGATCCTGTACGTGGATGAGCGTTACCGTACGGCGATCGTCGGCAGCCCGGACCGCAAATACCTGTGGATTCTGTCGCGCACGCCTTCATTGCCGGCATGGGAGCGTGAGAACCTGCAGGCCAAGGCACGGCAGCAGGGTTATGACACCAGCCGGTTGATTTGGCGGATGGCGGACAAGCAGATCGTGCAGATGCATTGAGTCGACTGGGGCCGCTTTGCGGCCCTTTCGCGACAGTTGCTCCCACAACTGGCTGCACACCCGCCCATGCAATCAACCCAGCAGCTGGCGCAACACCTCGACAAACGCCAGCGCGCTCTGCGCTTCCTGTTCATGCCGCCCCTGGCGCACCACCCACTGCCCATTGACCATCACGTCGCGCACCTGGCGGTCGCCCCCGGCGAACAGCCAGCGGTTGAGAATGGCATCGCCATCGGCCATGGCGATATACGGGTCCTGGCCATCAAGTACCAGCCAGTCAGCACGCTTGCCCACCGCCAGTTCACCGACGGGCTGCCCCAGTGCCTGGGCACCGCCTCGCAATGCAGCGTCATACAACGTGCGCCCGACCATCGGCTGGTCTTCGCGGTGCAGCCGGTTGCGCCGCTGATCACGCAGGCGTTGGCCGTATTCCAGCCAACGCAGCTCCTCCACCACGCTGAGTGACACATGGCTGTCGGAGCCGATACCCATGCGCCCACCCTGGGCCAGGAAGTCCACGGCCGGGAAAATACCGTCACCCAGGTTGGCCTCGGTGGTCAGGCACAGGCCTGCCACGGCTTTACTGCGGGCCATGGCCGCCACTTCTGCAGGCTGCGCATGGGTGGCATGCACCAGGCACCAGCGCGCATCCACAGGCACATGTTCATACAGCCATTGCAGCGGACGCAGGCCACTCCAGGCCAGGCAGTCGTCGACCTCCTTCTGTTGTTCGGCGATGTGAATATGGATGGGGCATTGCTGATTGCCGGCAGCCAGCACTTCGGTGATCTGCTCAGGCGTTACCGCGCGCAACGAGTGAAAGCACAGGCCCAGCTGCTGTGCAGGCTGCGCCGCCAGTACCGGGGCCAGCTGCGCTTGCAGTTGCAGGTAGTGCTCGGTGGAGTTGATGAAGCGCCGCTGCCCTTGGTTGGGTGCCTGGCCGCCGAAACCGGCGTGGCTGTAAAGCACCGGCAGCAAGGTCAGGCCAATGCCGCTGCTGGCCGCCGCAGCACTGATGCGCCGGGAAAGTTCGGCCGGGTCGGCGTAAGCCTCGCCTGCCTGGTCATGGTGCACGTAGTGGAACTCGGCAACCGAGGTGTAGCCGGCCTTGAGCATCTCGATGTATAGCTGGCGGGCGATGACCTGCAGTTGCTCTGGCGTTATCTTGCCGACCAGGCGGTACATCAGTTCGCGCCAGGTCCAGAAGCTGTCGTTGGGGTTGCCCGCCACCTCGGCCAGGCCCGCCATGGCTCGTTGAAAGGCATGGGAGTGCAGGTTGGGCATGCCCGGCAGTACTGGGCCACTGAGACGCTCGGCGCCCTCGGCACCGGCATCGGCTTGAACCGCAGCCAAGTGGCCATCGGCGGCCACCTCGAAGCGAACATCGTGGGCCCAACCGCTGGGCAGGAGGGCACGTTCGGCGTAGTAGGCGGGCATTGCGCTATCCTGTTATTGTTCAACTTGTATATACATATACAGCCGTTTGCCTGCCGGGTAAACTCCGGCAAGCTACCGTTCAACCCAATTGCACAAGGATCAAACGCCGTGCCGACACCTCCTGTCTCCGCGCTGGTAGCCCAGATGGGCGAGGGCCCGGCGCCGCTCTACGCCCGGGTCAAACAGATGATCATCCAGCACATCGAGAATGGCAGCTGGCCGCCGCACCACCGGGTGCCGTCCGAAAGCGAGCTGGTCAGCCAGCTGGGTTTCAGCCGCATGACCATCAACCGCGCGCTGCGCGAACTCACCGCCGAAGGGCTGCTGGTGCGGATGCAGGGCGTCGGCACCTTCGTTGCCGAACCCAAGACCCGTTCGGCGCTGTTCGAGGTCAACAACATCGCCGACGAAATCGCCGCACGTGGCCACCAGCATAGCTGCCAGGTCATCACCCTGGCCGAGGAAGCGGCCGGCTCCGAGCGCGCCCTGGCGCTGGACATGCGCGAAGGCCAGCGGGTGTTTCATTCGCTGATCGTGCATTACGAAAACGGCGTGCCGGTGCAGATCGAAGACCGCTACGTCAACGCGCAGATCGCCCCCGACTACCTCAAGCAGGACTTCACCCGGCAGACGCCTTACGCCTACCTGTCCCAGGTGGCGCCGCTGACCGAAGGCGAGCACGTGGTCGAAGCCATCCTCGCCGAGGCGCACGAGTGCCAGTTGCTGCAGATCGAAGCGGGCGAACCTTGCCTGCTGATCCGCCGCCGTACCTGGTCCGGTCGCCAGCCCGTTACCGCGGCGCGGCTGATTCACCCCGGTTCCCGTCATCGCCTGGAAGGACGTTTCAGCAAATGAGCCAGTTGCAGTGGTTGCGCGCTAAAGACTACCCGCGCATGCCGTGGAAGAACGGCGGTGGCTTCACTGAAGAAATCACCCGCGATGCGGGCGACGGGCTGGATGGCTTTGGCTGGCGCCTGTCGATCGCCGACATCGAAGCGTCTGGCGGCTTCTCCAGCTTTGCCGGTTACCAGCGGATCATCACCGTACTGCAAGGTGGTGGCATGCGCCTGACGGTGGATGGCGCACACAGCCGCCCACTGCTGCCGTTCGATGCTTATGCGTTCAGCGGTGAGAGCCAGGTGAGTTGCACGCTATTGGGCGGGCCGATTCGCGACTTTAACCTGATCTATGCGCCGGGGCGTTACCGGGCACGGTTGCAGTGGTTCAACGGTGGGAGTCGGTTGTTCAGCGCTGCCAGCAGCGTATTGATTTTCAGTGGCCAGGCGCAACTGCAGGTGAGTCTTGATGGCCAGGTGCAGCCGGCGCTGGGGCTGTATGACTGCTTGCAACTGAGCGGTAACGACCGTTTGGTCGAAGTGGATGTGCTGGGGCGCTGCTGTGTTATCGAGCTTACCCCGCTTTTTGAGTGATGCCTGCAGCCCTATCGCGGGCAAGCCCGCTCCTACAGGCACCCCATTGCCCTGGTAGGAGCGGGCTTGCCCGCGATAGGGCCGGAAAAGTTACCCGGTAACGCTCCCAAACCGCTCACGCTGTTACCGATCGCCCCAAGATGGCGCAATGCCGTCGAGCTGCTCACTGCGCTCCTCAACCCCCCAACCAGCTTTTCTAACTTTCTCCAAACGTTGATCTACGGGGGCTCCACCCCCCCTTCGTGCGCCCGAAAAACACCTGCAAACCCAACTTGGCCATTCAATTGCATATGCTTG
Source organism: Pseudomonas sp. P39-UII1 (assembly GCF_039672635.1). Classification (NCBI taxonomy): domain Bacteria; kingdom Pseudomonadati; phylum Pseudomonadota; class Gammaproteobacteria; order Pseudomonadales; family Pseudomonadaceae; genus Pseudomonas; species Pseudomonas sp. P39-UII1. The sequence continues at coordinate 53,458 of NZ_JBDFPP010000009.1, read as the reverse complement.
TATGTACAAGTAAAGCCAAGTGCGCGAAAGTGGATAGGCCGTCCCCATTCGCGCTGTACGCACCCGAGGAGCACTTTTCGTGACTGACAACAAACTCAACAAATTCCGTGACGTCGAGATCCGCGCCCCGCGTGGCAACAAGCTGACGGCCAAAAGCTGGCTGACCGAAGCGCCGCTGCGCATGCTGATGAACAACCTCGACCCGCAGGTCGCCGAAAACCCGAAAGAGCTGGTGGTGTACGGCGGCATTGGCCGCGCCGCGCGCAATTGGGCCTGCTACGACAAGATCGTCGAAAGCCTGACCAACCTGAACGACGATGAAACCCTGCTGGTGCAGTCGGGCAAGCCGGTCGGCGTGTTCAAGACCCACACCAACGCCCCGCGCGTGCTGATCGCCAACTCCAACCTGGTGCCGCACTGGGCCAACTGGGAACACTTCAACGAACTCGACGCCAAGGGCCTGGCCATGTACGGCCAGATGACCGCCGGCAGCTGGATCTACATCGGCAGCCAGGGCATCGTCCAGGGCACTTACGAAACCTTCGTCGAGGCTGGTCGCCAGCACTACGGCGGCAGCCTGAAAGGCAAGTGGGTACTGACTGCGGGCCTCGGCGGCATGGGCGGCGCCCAGCCACTGGCCGCAACCCTGGCCGGTGCCTGCTCGCTGAACATCGAATGCCAGCAGAGCCGTATCGACTTCCGCCTCGACACCCGCTACGTCGACGAGCAAGCCAAGGACCTCGACGACGCCCTGGCTCGCATCGCCAAGTACACCGCCGAAGGCAAGGCGATCTCCATCGCCTTGCATGGCAACGCCGCCGAAATCCTGCCCGAGCTGGTCAAGCGCGGCGTGCGCCCGGACATGGTCACCGACCAGACCAGCGCCCACGACCCACTCAACGGCTACCTGCCAGCCGGCTGGACCTGGGACCAATACCGCGACCGCGCCCAGACCGAGCCCGCCGCCGTGGTCAAGGCCGCCAAGCAGTCCATGGCCGTGCACGTGCAGGCCATGCTGGACTTCCAGAAGCAAGGCGTGCCGACCTTCGACTACGGCAACAACATTCGCCAGATGGCCAAGGAAGAAGGCGTTGCCAATGCCTTCGACTTCCCAGGCTTCGTCCCTGCTTACATCCGCCCGCTGTTCTGCCGCGGCATCGGCCCGTTCCGCTGGGCGGCGCTGTCCGGCGAGGCCGAGGACATCTACAAGACCGACGCCAAGGTCAAGGAGCTGATCCCCGATGACGCCCACCTGCACCGCTGGCTGGACATGGCCCGCGAGCGCATCAGCTTCCAGGGCCTGCCGGCACGTATCTGCTGGGTGGGCCTGGGCCTGCGCGCGAAGCTGGGCCTGGCGTTCAACGAAATGGTGCGCAGCGGCGAGCTGTCGGCGCCGATCGTGATCGGCCGTGACCACCTCGACTCGGGCTCGGTGTCCAGCCCGAACCGCGAAACCGAAGCCATGCAGGACGGCTCGGATGCCGTGTCCGACTGGCCGCTGCTCAACGCCCTGTTGAACACCGCCAGCGGCGCGACCTGGGTGTCGCTGCACCATGGCGGCGGTGTGGGCATGGGCTTCTCGCAGCACTCGGGCATGGTCATCGTGTGTGATGGCACCGACGAGGCGGCCGAGCGCATCGCCCGCGTGCTGACCAACGACCCGGCCACCGGGGTGATGCGCCATGCCGATGCGGGCTACCAGATTGCGATTGATTGCGCCAAAGAGCAGGGGTTGAACCTGCCGATGATTACTGGCTGACAGGCCCTGAGCGGCTGCTGTGCAGCCCACCGCCGGCAAGCCGGCTCCCACGGGTTACACGCTGTTCATGTGGGAGCCGGCTTGCCGGCGATGGGGCGCGAAGCGGTCCCAAAATGGCCATTTCCTTGCAAGGACTGCCGATTTCCACTTTCAAGTTTGGGAGCGTCACGCAATGAAAACCAACAAGACCTTGCTTGCCTCGCTGTTCGCCCTCGGCCTGCTCGGCGCTGCCGGCAGCAGCCAGGCCGCCGGCTGGTGCGAGTCTGGCAAGCCGGTGAAGTTCGCCGGGCTGAACTGGGAAAGCGGCATGCTGCTGACCGACGTGATGCAGTTCGTACTGAAGAACGGCTACGGCTGCGAAACCGACAGCCTGCCCGGCAACTCGATCACCATGGAAAACGCCCTGGGCACCAATGACATCCAGGTCTTCGCCGAAGAGTGGGTCGGCCGCAGCGAGGTCTGGAAGAAGGCCGAGGCGGCCGGCAAGGTGGTTGGCGTCGGCGCCCCGGTGGTGGGCGCAGAGGAGGGTTGGTACGTGCCCCGCTACGTGATCGAGGGCGACGCCAAGCGCAAGCTCGAAGCCAAGGCGCCAGCGCTCAAGAGCGTGGCTGACCTGGGCAAATACGCCAGCGTGTTCAAGGACCAGGAAGAGCCGGGCAAAGGCCGGTTCTACAACTGCCCGGCCGGTTGGACCTGCGAACTGGACAACAGCAGGATGCTCAAGGAATACGGCCTGGAGGGCAGCTACACCAACTTCCGCCCCGGCACCGGTCCGGCCCTGGATGCCGCCGTGCTGTCGAGCTACAAGCGTGGCGAGCCGATTCTCTTCTACTACTGGACGCCCACCCCGCTGATGGGCCAGGTCGACCTGGTGAAGCTGCAGGAGAAACAGGGTGTGGACAAGTCTGTGTCGATCAAGGTCGGGCTGTCGAAAACCTTCCACGAACAAGCCCCCGAGCTGGTTGCGGTGCTGGAAAAGGTCAACCTGCCGATCGACCTGCTGAACCAGAACCTGGCGCGCATGACCAAGGATCGGATCGAGTCGCCTGCGCTGGCCAAGGCGTTCCTCAAGGAACATCCTGAAGTCTGGCAGGCCTGGGTCAGCGATGAGGCTGCCAAGAAGATCAACGCGGCGCTCTGAGCGTCCTCAGCTGATGAGTGAACCCCATGTTTCCTGACAACCTGACATTCTCCATCGCCGACTGGGTCAACGGCTGGGTCGACGCCCTGGTGACCAACTATGGCGACGTGTTCCGGCACATCTCCGACACCCTGCTGTGGGCCATCGTCAGCCTCGAAGGCGTGCTGCGCGCCACACCGTGGTGGCTGATGCTGGCCGTGGTGGCGGCCATCGCCTGGCACGCCACTCGGCGCATCCTGCCGACCCTGGTGATCACCGGCCTGCTGTTTCTGGTCGGTGCCGTCGGCCTGTGGGACAAGCTGATGCAGACCCTGGCGCTGATGCTGGTCGCCACGCTGATCTCGGTGCTGGTGGGCATTCCGCTGGGCATCCTGTCGGCGCGCAGCAACCGCCTGCGCGCTGTGCTGATGCCGCTGCTGGACATCATGCAGACCATGCCCAGCTTCGTGTACCTGATCCCGGTGCTGATGCTGTTCGGCCTGGGCAAGGTGCCTGCGATCTTCGCCACGGTGATCTACGCTGCGCCGCCGCTGATCCGCCTGACCGACCTGGGCATTCGCCAGGTGGACGGCGAAGTCATGGAGGCGATCAACGCCTTTGGTGCCAACCGCTGGCAACAACTGTTCGGCGTGCAATTGCCGCTGGCGTTGCCGAGCATCATGGCGGGCATCAACCAGACCACCATGATGGCCCTGTCGATGGTGGTGATCGCGTCGATGATCGGCGCCCGTGGCCTGGGTGAAGACGTACTGGTGGGCATCCAGACCCTCAACGTCGGCCGCGGCCTCGAAGCCGGCCTGGCCATCGTCATTCTTGCGGTGGTGATCGACCGCATTACCCAGGCCTATGGCCGGCCACGCCATGAGGTGAGCAAATGAGCACGCAGCCGATCAGCAAGATCGAGGTGAAGAACGTCTTCAAGATCTTTGGCGACCGCGCCGCCGAGGCGTTGCAGTTGATCCGCAACAACCAGAGCAAGGAGCAGGTGCTGTCGCAGACCGGCTGCGTGGTCGGGGTCAATGACCTGTCGCTGTCCATCGGTAGCGGCGAAATCTTCGTGATCATGGGCCTGTCCGGCTCGGGCAAGTCGACCCTGGTGCGCCACTTCAACCGCCTCATCGACCCCACCAGCGGGCAGATCCTGGTCGATGGCGAAGACATCCTGCAGTACGACATGGAGGCCCTGCGCGAATTTCGCCGGCGCAAGATCAGCATGGTGTTCCAGAGCTTCGGCCTGCTGCCGCACCGCAATGTGCTCGACAACGTGGCCTACGGCTTGAAGGTGCGCGGCGAGAGCAAGCAGTTGTGCGCCGAGCGTGCCCAGCAATGGATCGAGACCGTGGGCCTCAAGGGCTACGAGAAGAAGTACCCGCACCAGTTGTCGGGCGGCATGCGCCAGCGCGTCGGCCTGGCCCGGGCATTGGCGGCGGACACCGACATCATTCTCATGGACGAGGCCTTCAGCGCCCTCGACCCGTTGATCCGCGCAGAGATGCAGGACCAGTTGCTGGAACTGCAGAAAACCCTGCACAAGACCATCGTGTTCATCACCCATGACCTGGACGAAGCCGTGCGCATTGGCAACCGCATCGCCATCCTCAAGGACGGCCGGCTGATCCAGGTGGGCACGCCGCACCAGATCCTCCATAACCCGGCCGACGAATACGTCGACCGCTTCGTCCAGCGCCGCGCGGTCGCGGTATGAGGAACAGCATGTCGCACGTTGAAACCGTGGTCTTTGATGGTGGCGAACTGCGCTGGCAGGGCATCGCCGCCGTGGCCCGCCATGGCGCGCGCCTTGAGTTGGCGCCGCCTATCTGGGCGCGCATCGACAATGCCCAGGCGATCGTCCGCCATATCGTTGAAAGTGGTGAGCGCGCCTACGGTGTGAACACCGGCCTGGGTGCGCTGTGCAATGTGTCGCTGCAGGGCGAGCAGCTCAGCCAGCTGTCGCGCAACACCTTGCTCAGCCACGCCTGCGGCGTCGGCCCGGCGTTGCCGGATGAACAAACCCGGGCGATCATCTGCGCTGCCATTGCCAATTACAGCCACGGCAAGTCGGGCATCCAGCGCAGCGTGGTCGACGCGCTGCTGGCACTGCTCAACCATGGCATTACCCCTCAGGTACCGTCGCAGGGCTCGGTCGGCTACCTGACCCACATGGCGCATGTAGGCGTGTGCCTGCTGGGCATCGGCAAGGTCAGCTACCGCGGGCAGGTTGTCGACGCCGCCGAGGCCCTGGCTGCCGAAGGGTTGGCCCCGGTACAGCTGGGGGCAAAGGACGGCCTGTGCCTGGTCAATGGCACGCCGTGCATGACCGGCCTGGCCAGCCTGGCGCTGGACGACGCCAGCCGCCTGCTGCAGTGGGCCGACGTGATCGGCGCCATGAGCTTCGAGGCGCTGCGGGGGCAGATCGCTGCCTTTGACCCCGAGATCATCGCGCTCAAGCCGCATCCGGGCATGCAAGTGGTGGGTAAAAACGTGCGCGCCTTGCTGGCGGACAGCGAAGTCATCGCCACCAGCAAAGGCATCCGCACCCAGGACGCCCTCAGCATCCGTTCGATCCCGCAGGTGCACGGCGCCGCGCGTGACCAGTTTGCCCACGCGGTGAAGCAGATCGAGGCCGAGCTCAACGGCGCCAATGACAACCCGCTTTTGTTGGGTACCCCAGAGGATTTTCGCGTGGTCTCCCAGGCCAACCCGCACGGCCAGTCGGTGGCCATGGCCGCCGACCTGCTGGCGATTGCCATGGCCGAGATCGGCTCGATAGCCGAGCGCCGCCTGGACCGCCTGGTCAACCCGCATGTCAGTGGCCTGCCGGCGTTTCTGGTCAGCAACCCCGGGGTCAACTCGGGGATGATGATCGCCCAGTACGTCGCCGCCTCGCTGTGTGCGCAGAACCGCCAGCTGGCGCAACCGGCGGTGCTCGACAACTACGTCACCTCTGGCCTGCAGGAAGACCACCTGAGCCTGGGCACCAATGCCGCGCTCAAGCTGCACCAGGTGCTGGAAAACTGCACCCAGATCCTTGCCATCGAATACCTGCTGGCCGCTCAAGCCTTCGAATTCCTCAAGGAACAGCGTTTCGGTGTTGGCACCGATGCCGCCTGGCGCCTGCTGCGCGAGCAGGTGCCGGCGTACCTTGAAGACCGCTGGCTGGCCCCGGACATCGCCCGCGCCGCCGCGCTGCTGAAAGCTTCGCAAGGGCCGCAGCCTGTGCTGCCGGCCCTGCACTGAACAATTAAAAGGAGCATGTACATGGAAGCCCTGAATCTTGTCCCTGGCCAGCTGACCCTGGCCCAGCTGCGCCGCATCCACCACGCGCCGCTGCGCTTGAGCCTGGATGCCAGTGCGGGGGCCGGCATCGATGCCAGCGTGGCGGTGGTCGAGCGGATCATCGCCGAAGACCGCACCGCTTACGGCATCAACACCGGTTTCGGCTTGCTGGCATCGACCCGCATCGCCAGCCACGACCTGGAAAACCTGCAGCGCTCGCTGGTGCTGTCGCATGCCGCCGGCATCGGCGCACCGCTGGACGACGCGATGGTGCGGCTGATCATGGTGCTTAAGGTCAATAGCCTCAGCCGTGGTTTTTCCGGTATTCGCCGCAAGGTCATCGATGCGCTGATCGCCCTGGTCAATGCCGAGGTCTACCCGCATATTCCGCTCAAGGGCTCGGTGGGTGCCTCCGGTGACCTGGCACCACTGGCGCACATGTCGCTGGTACTGCTGGGCGAAGGCAAGGCGCGCTACCAAGGTGAATGGCTACCGGCCAGCGAGGCCCTGGCGGTTGCCGGCCTGGAGCCGCTGACCCTGGCTGCCAAAGAAGGCCTGGCGCTGCTCAACGGCACCCAGGCGTCTACCGCCTATGCCCTGCGCGGCTTGTTCCAGGCTGAAGACCTGTACGCTGCGGCCATCGCCTGCGGCGGCCTGACCGTCGAGGCGGTGCTGGGCTCGCGTTCGCCATTCGACGCACGCATCCATGACGCGCGCGGTCAGCGCGGCCAGATCGATACCGCCGCATGCTTCCGCGACCTGCTGGGCGAGTCCAGCGAGGTGTCGCAGTCGCACAAGCACTGCGGCAAGGTCCAGGACCCGTATTCGCTGCGTTGCCAGCCGCAGGTCATGGGCGCCTGCCTGACCCAGCTGCGCCAGGCAGCCGAAGTGCTGGGCATCGAGGCCAACGCGGTGTCGGACAACCCGCTGGTGTTCGCCGCCGAAGGCGACGTGGTGTCGGGCGGTAACTTCCATGCAGAACCGGTGGCCATGGCCGCCGACAACCTGGCCCTGGCCATCGCCGAGATTGGCGCGCTGAGCGAGCGGCGCATTTCGCTGATGATGGATAAGCACATGTCGCAGTTGCCGCCGTTCCTTGTTGAAAACGGCGGGGTCAACTCTGGTTTCATGATCGCCCAGGTCACGGCGGCGGCCCTGGCCAGCGAGAACAAGGCACTGTCGCACCCGCACAGTGTCGATAGCCTGCCAACCTCGGCCAACCAGGAAGATCACGTGTCGATGGCGCCGGCGGCGGGCAAGCGCTTGTGGGAAATGGCCGAGAACACCCGTGGGGTATTGGCCATCGAATGGCTCGGCGCCTGCCAGGGCCTGGACCTGCGCGAAGGGCTGAAAACCTCGGTGAAGCTGGAGCAGGCGCGCCAGGTGCTGCGGCGCGAAGTGCCGCACTACGACCACGACCGTTTCTTTTCACCGGATATCGAGGCGGCCAGTGCCTTGCTGGCAGAAGGCAAGCTGACCGCGCTGCTGCCAGCCGGCGTGCTGCCAAGCCTGTAACTTCAGGAGTGTTTGTATGAGAACCCTTTGGCGGCACTGCCACGCGGCAACCATGGCCCAAGGCAGCTACTCGGTGATCGAGGACGCCGCCATCGTCAGCAACGCTGGCCTGATCGAATGGATTGGCCGACGTGCCGATGTGCCGGCGCTGGAAATTGCCCACACGGTCGATCTCAACGGCGCCTGGGTCACCCCAGGGCTGATCGACTGCCACACCCACGCGGTGTTCGGCGGTAACCGCAGCGGTGAGTTCGAACAGCGCCTGCAAGGCGTGAGCTATGCCGAGATCGCCGCCCAGGGCGGGGGGATCGCCAGCACTGTGCGCGCCACCCGCGCGGCCAGCGAGGATGAACTGTTCACCAGCGCCCGCCAGCGCGTGCAGGCTTTGATGCGCGACGGTGTGACCACGCTGGAGATCAAGTCCGGCTACGGCCTGGACCTGGCCAACGAACGCAAGATGCTGCGCGTGGCCCGGCGCCTGGCTGAAGAGCTGCCGTTGGCCGTGCGCGCCACCTGCCTGGCCGCCCATGCCCTGCCGCCAGAGTACGCGGGCCGAGCGGACGACTACATTGCACACATTTGCGACGAGATGCTCCCGGCCTTGGCCGAGGAAGGGCTGGTGGACGCGGTGGATGCGTTCTGCGAGCACCTGGCGTTCTCCCCGGCCCAGGTCGAGCGGGTGTTCATCAGGGCACGTGAGCTGGGCCTGCCGGTCAAACTGCACGCCGAGCAACTGTCATCGCAGCATGGCTCCAGCCTGGCGGCGCGTTACCAGGCGCTGTCTGCCGATCACCTGGAGTTCATGACCGAGGAAGACGCCGTGGCCATGGCGCACGCCGGTACGGTGGCCGTGCTGCTGCCAGGCGCCTTCTACTTCCTGCGCGAAACCCAGCTGCCACCGATGGATGCCCTGCGCCGTCATGGCGTGAAGATCGCTTTGGCCAGTGACCTCAACCCCGGCACCTCGCCTGGGCTGTCGCTGCGCCTGATGCTGAACATGGGCTGTACGCTGTTCCGCATGACCCCGGAAGAAGCCCTGGCCGGCGTTACGCTGCATGCTGCCACGGCACTTGGCCTGGGCGACAGCCATGGTTCGCTGGAAGTCGGCAAGGTGGCGGATTTCGTCGCCTGGCGAATCGCCCGTCCCGCCGACCTGGCCTACTGGCTTGGCGGTGACCTGCCCAAGCGCGTGGTGCGCAAGGGCCACGAAATTTCAAACTGAGCGAGGCACGATGGACAAGGTTCTGAGTTTTCACCAAGGCCGCCTGCCGCTGCTGATCAGCATGCCGCACGCCGGCCTGCGCCTGAGCGACGCCGTGCGCGACGGCCTGGTCGATGCAGCGCGCAGCTTGCCGGACACCGACTGGCACATCCCGCAGCTGTACGACTTCGCCCGCGACCTGGGCGCCAGCATGGTAGCCGCAGAGTACTCGCGCTTCGTCATCGACCTGAACCGCCCGGATGACGACAAGCCGTTGTACGCAGGCGCCACCACTGGCCTGTACCCGGCCACGTTGTTCGAAGGCGAGCCGCTGTTCAAGGAGGGGTTGGCGACGTCTGGCGAAGAACGCAAACGCTACCTGGAACAGATCTGGCGCCCGTATCACGGCACCCTTCGTCGCGAACTGGACCGGTTGCGCGAGCAGTTTGGCTATGCCCTGTTGTGGGATGCCCACTCGATCCGTTCGCACATTGCGCACCTGTTCGATGGCAAGTTGCCCGACTTCAACCTGGGTACCTTCAATGGCGCCAGCTGCGATCCGCTGCTGGCCGAGCGGTTGCAGGGCGTATGTGCCGAAGCCCGAACCTACAGTCATGTCCTCAATGGCCGCTTCAAGGGTGGGCACATTACCCGGCATTACGGCGACCCGGCCAACCACATCCATGCCGTGCAGCTGGAGCTGGCACAAAGCACCTACATGAATGAAACCGAGCCATTTGCCTACCGCGAAGACCTGGCGCAACCGACCCAGCAAGTACTGCAGCAGCTTTTGCAGGCACTGCTGGATTGGGGCAAGGAGCGGTACGGAGGTTGATGTTTGCCCGTGAAAGTGGCGACGCGCTGCGGGCCATGCGCGTCGCCATTTGAAGCGGGTAATCAGTTGTTGATCTGCGCTATGGTGAGTTCACGCAACAGCTCCTGCTCCTCCAGGCCCTTATCGTTTTGTAATTGTTGTTGCAGCCTCAGTTCCTCCTGAAGCGAGTGATCCTTGTTGGCCAGTTCAAGTACAAGCAGGCGGTAGCGGTTATCTATTTCGGCAAAGCGCTCGGCATGTTCGGCCCGCAGGCGCGCAACCCAGTCCGAATTGGCCAGCATGTAGTCGACCAGGGCATCGCCCAGTTCGCTTTTGCGGACCTTTTCCAGCACCAGCGACAATTCATCCGGCGCCAGATTTGCTGCGCTTCGAAAACGCATGCTGTCGGCAAGCGGAAGGTCGAGCTCCCTGGCCAGCTCCCGGCGGTAGGCCAGCCGCACCGAAACCCTGTCGCCCGAGCCGGTTCGCTGGTTGGCCAGTTTCTCCAGTTGTTCGATCCTGAACAGTTGCAACAGGCGTAGTCGCAACGTTTGCAAGGTATCGCCCGCTTCGATCAACAGGCGCTGCCCCATCAGGTACAACTCGATATTGTTGAACTCCTGCAGCGCGCCATCGTGACAGGTCTGCGAGCCGGTTTCAGGGTGAGGCAGTGCGGCCGCAGCGATACTCTCCATCAGCGGGCGCTCGGCATCGTTGCCGGCGGCCACAACCAGCATCAGGCGTACACGCTCGCAGAAGCTGGCTTGCGAGGTCGGGTCGACGTAGGGCGCAGCATTGCGCAGGCGGCCCGCCAACCGCAGCAGATCGCTGCCTTCGAGCAGTTCCCAGCAGTCGCGCAATGCCTCGTTCTGCGCCTCGTTGCCAAGCATCCAGTCTTCGAGCCTGGGCGTATCGTCGCCCATCAGAGGGAAGTGCGGGTGATCCAGTGATCCTTCGCTCGAAGAATTGACAAGCATCAGGTTGCCCGGGATATCCAGGGCGAAGGAATAGCTGTGCTGGCTGTCCGAGAACGCACGCACACGCAGAATGGTATCAAGCGGCAAAGGGTTGTCGAACAAGGCGATCGACGAGATCGGCATGGGGTTGTCCAGGTTCGAGAGTATGTGCTCGGGCAACTGGGTGATGTTGTTGGAACTCAAGTCCAGCAGCTCCAGCGGCAGCAAGCTGTCGCACCAGCTTGGCCAGGCTTGCAGGTTCATGTCGGTCAGCGAGAGTGATTGCAGGTTGCTGGAGAGCCGTGCAGGTACCTGGCTGATGCTACCCATACGGTTGCCTGAGACGTCCAGTGACGTCAGGTGCTCCAACCCCGCCAAGGTCTCCAGCATGCGCTGATCCACTTCCAGGCCCATGTTGCGAAACTCCAGGTAGTTGAGCCGGGGAAGACGTGCCAAGACAGACGCCAGTGAGGAAGTGGCCGCCTGATGCGCATCGATGGTCAACCGGGTGACATTGGGGAAGCGGCTGAGCAATTCGTCGAGTTGCGACGTGGTGCCGCTCGTGCGGGTCAGCATGAGCGCTTGAACGCGTTGTTCAAAGAATGCTGGAAGCCGCCTGGGGAACTGTTCGACCGCCACATCCTCCAGTTGCAGACGCAGGTATCGCTGGCCCTGCTCCTGTTGCTCCCAGAACTGGCTGATCGCTGTCTGGATGCGCTGCCTGTGTGCGAGCGCTTCCTGGGTCAAGGGGTTGCTCGAACTGGACGCCTGGGCCCAGCCGTCGATCGCGTCGCGCATTTGCTGGCGCTCATCGCGTATGCGTGCAAGCCGGCCGGTGAGTTCTGCAGGCACATCCACGGTAACGCCGGCCGTCTCGGCCCGCTCGTTCAGCAACAAGCGCTGTACATGAGTTTCGTTGACAGGGTTGCCTTCGAGTGAGATCACCGTCGGGTTGGGCAGTGCGTCTGCTTCATTGAGCAGGAACGACGGCAATGACCTGAGGTTGTTGTTGCGCATGGATAGGTGGGCGATACGCCCCAGTGCATCACTGCCAATCCCGATCGGCCACTGCGCCAGTTGCATGTTATCCAGGCCCAGGAAATCCAGGGTCAGTTCATGGAAGCTTGGGCTGTTGTTCTGGGCCAGGCGGTTGCCACTCAGGTCCAGGTACCTCAACTGGCGAAGTTCTGCGATCAGGTTGAGGTCGTTTTCGGACAGCGCGATGTTCTGATTGGTTAGCACCAGCCTTTGCAGCGCAGGCAAAAGCTGGGTGATGGACGGTACGCTGAGCATGAAGAACGAAGGTGTTGATCTGGCGTTGTAAGGCCGGCTGATTTCCAGTGATTCGACCTGCGGCATCTGCCTGAGCAGGCGTTGCAGCAGGCGTTCGTGCTGCGCCCAGCCGGCGAGATTGCCTGACGGTAGATCGAGCAGGCTCAGGCTACGCACACGGCTGTTGAAGAAGTCGGGCAGGGTCAGGGGTATATCGGCCAAGGGCACCTGAGTGATGCGTAGCTCGGCCGTGTGCTGGCCGCCTTCATCCAGAGCGGTGTCATACCAGTGTTGCATGATCGCGTCACGTAGGCTGTTGTAGTCGCTTGCAGCCTGTTCTGTCTCCGGTGAAATGGCTTCACTCCAGTCAGCCAGCCTGCTTTGCAGTTCACTGCGCTGCTCCAGCAGCGCCTGCAGATGGTCGAGTATTTGCGACGGCCCCAGGCCGCGACTGGTCAGCGACAGCAGGACCTGATCCGCCGTAACGCCGGTGTGCGCGACGAGCCCCGTTGCTTCGACAGCCTCGATCAGGCGCTGGCGGGTAGCGCCTTGAACTGCCGGGCCGCTCCCGCTCAACGGGTAGCCCAGGCGCCCATCGGCCAAGCGCATGGGCGAACGGTAGCCGGGGCGGACAGGTTGCATGCCCAGGACCGCCCTCACGGTCGAGCGGGGTGGCAGGGGGCTTTCCTGTACCAGGCGCTGCAGTGCTTGCTGATATGCGACACCGAGCTGTGTCATGGCCTCTGGCAGCGCCTCGTACAGCGCGGCATAGAGGTCTGGATAAGCGGTGACCTCTGTGCTCGGGCGGCTTTCATCGTGCACGATGTATCCGGCATCCGCATGGGTGATGGTGTGGTAGGGGCGAGTGTTTTGCGGGCCGATGCCATGCGCCTGGGCAGGCCAGGACATGCGCTGGAGCAGCTGCACTTTTGTCTCGACGGGCCAGCCTGGCAGGCGTTCAAGCGTATGCATGATCAGCCTGTCGCTGTCCCAGTTTGGCACACCGGACAGGTACAACCCTTCGCAGGCGCGGGCCAGGCGGATGTGTTGCTGGTAGACGCGGATCTCCTCGCCAAGGCGCATGGGGATTTTGCCGCTGCCGAGCATTTGCAGTTCGCTGGCGCTTGCGCCACGCACCAGCTCGTCGCTGACGACGGCCGGCAGGTTCGGAAACACCCGCCGTATGGTTTCGGCTCCCGGCGTCAGGTCGCTCGGAAGGCGAGCGTAAGCCCTGGAAAAAGCTGCTGCCCGGGTGCTAGCGTCCGGCAGCTGGCGGACCGTTTCGTCCAGTTTGAAGCGTTGCAGGGTGTCTTCGAGCAAGGCCGGCAGCCGCAGGTTCTCGGCCAAGGCCCTGCGCAGTACGTCTTCGTGGGTGTCGCTGACGGCAAGTATCCGTTGCAGCGTCGGCTCGTCGAAGTGGGCATTCAAGTGACCGATACGGCGCAGCAGTGCCATGCCCGTCCAGCTCAGCGGCTTGTCCGTGACCTGCAACCAGGCCCCGGCCCCATTGTGCCGCAACGGCGGCTCATAACCGCCTGCCTTGCTGGGGTGCTCGATGCGGTAGGTGCCGGTGTCTGCATTCCATTTCAGTGAAAATACCTTGCCTTCAAGGCGTAGCCAGGTCTTGCCATCCTGGCGGTACAGCCCAAGCCCGTCCGGGCTGGCCTGCGATGGCAGCGTGACGTCTTGTTCGAAGGGGGCCAGGTCCTGGTTCCACAGGCGTGTGCTGCCATCTGGTAGCTCAACCTCCACCAGTTCCTCGATGAAGGAGGGGGTCGGCACATCGATGCGTTCTACTTCCGGCTCTTCCAGCGCACTGCCTGCTTCGCTGCCTGCTGTGTTTCTCGCCGCTTTGGCTGCCGCGCTCAGTACGGCCATGATCGCCACGTTCTCAATCACATCGACCATGTAGGTGAATGCCTTGTCGCGCTCGTCGTTTTTCCAGGCCTCGATGCCTTCGTAGACCTCGTGGGCCAATTGGGCCACGCAGACGGCGAGCATTACCTCGCCCAGCCCGGGCACGAAAAAACCGGCGATGTTGAGGGCCGTCAGCACGCGTCCTGCTATCAATTCCCGATGAGCCTGGGCAGTGCGCCGGTCGACGATTTCGGTCGGGGTTGCGTGGAACAGCACATCCTCTCCATGCCGCTGGGCTTTCTGGAAGGCCATGACGCTCTGGAACGTGTGGCCGAATGGCCTTGCAACAGGATGCAGGGTGGCATGTGGGTCAGGGACACGCTCAAGTACCCCGCGGACACTCCAGGCGATGGGCGTGAGCCGATCCTTCAGGCGGGTGATCGTCGATGCCTTGTCACGGTCGGCAATGTGGTTGTCCAGGTAACTGATGTTGGCGTGGAGCCTGTCGCGCAAACCGGCCTGCAAGGCCTCCAGAGTCGTGAATTCCGTGAGCGGCTGTGCGCTGTCCTCGGGGATATACAGCGCTACGGCCTGATGCTCTTCGGCTTGCACGGTAATCAGCACCACCCCGGTCAGCTCTGCTTCCCACAGGTCGAGATAGCTGAATGTCACGGGCGAGGTTGCCGATAGCGGCTGGTCGACCGGCACGGCAAGCGCTGCGGTGTACAGCGTCTCACCGATATCGCCTTTGAGGCGGGCGTAATGCAAGGATTGCCGGAAGGCCGAGACTTCCGCTCGCCCCAGGGTCTGGTAAACGGACAGCCTGACTTCATCGGTGCTCAGCTGCGCCGTGGCCTCAGGGTAATAGATTGCATGGACCAGGCCATGGTACTTGCCACCGATGTCCAGCGTGCGGCACAGGTCAGCGAAGTCTTCGGCGACGATATCCACTGCATTGGTGATCGGGACAGTGCCCATGAAGCGCCGATGATCGAGGATGACGGACTTTTTCAGCGCGGCCCCAGGCGCGTCCATGCCGTGTTCGGCAGCGGCGCCCTGGTCAAAGTTGTGCAGGGCGCTGTGCAGCAGCGAGCGGGTAGCCTGGTTCACCGCCACGCGCGCGTCGCCCGCGCGGGTCGGGTCGATCAGGCGGGCGTCGACCAGGTACGTGTTGTGCACATCCAGGTCGAGCCCGAAGCGTTGCTTGATGGCTTCGGTCAGTGTCTGCGCGGCGTAGGTTTGCAGGGCGGGTAGCGGTTCGAACAGCTTCTGCACTTGTGCATGGTGTTCGCGGTGACGGGCATGTTCCGCCTGCCATGCCTTGGCGATTTCCGGTAGCTGCTGGACCGCTGTGGCCAGCCAGGCAGGGATCGGCAACGCGTTGCGCATTGCGCGGTGGGTGTCTGGCGTGGCTTGCTTGAGCCAGGCGGGTATCTTGCGCTCAATGGTGGCGTAATGAGCGCCAGGTAAGGTGTTGGCTGGGGTTGGCATGGCGGGCCCTTGCTAGGTATGGGGCAAGGGACTATCGGAGCTCTGGCTGGCGCGCTGGAGGTAAATATGTATGCCCGGCTTGCGGCAGTGCCCTAGAGGACGGTGCTCAAAGCGCAATTCAGGTTTATGATGCCCAACGGCAGTCAATATCCTCACACGGAGTGCGCAATGCAGACCCTCTACCCGCAGATCAAACCCTACGCCCGGCACGATCTGGCCGTGGAAGCGCCGCATGTGCTGTATGTCGATGAAAGCGGCTCGCCTGAAGGTCTGCCGGTGGTGTTCATCCACGGTGGCCCGGGCGCGGGTTGCGATGCCCAGAGCCGTTGCTACTTCGACCCCAACCTGTACCGCATCATCACCTTCGACCAGCGCGGCTGTGGCCGCTCCACGCCACATGCGAGCCTTGAGAACAACACCACCTGGCACCTGGTCGAGGACCTGGAGCGCATCCGCGAGCACCTGGGCATCGACAAGTGGGTGCTGTTCGGCGGGTCCTGGGGTTCGACACTGGCCCTGGCCTATGCCCAGACCCACCCCGAGCGGGTACATGGCCTGATCCTGCGCGGCATCTTCCTGTGCCGCCCGCAAGAGATCGAGTGGTTCTACCAGGAGGGCGCCAGCCGCCTGTTCCCCGATTACTGGCAGGATTACATCGCGCCAATTCCGGCGGACGAGCGTGGCGACCTGGTCAAGGCATTCCACAAACGCCTGACCGGCAACGACCAGATTGCCCAGATGCATGCCGCCAAGGCCTGGTCCACATGGGAAGGCCGCACTGCCACCCTGCGCCCCAACCCGCTGGTGGTCGACCGCTTCTCAGAGCCACAGCGCGCGCTGTCGATCGCCCGCATCGAATGCCACTACTTCATGAACAACGCTTTCCTCGAGCCGGACCAGTTGATCCGCGACATGCCGAAGATCGCCCACCTGCCGGCAGTGATCGTGCATGGCCGCTATGACGTGATCTGCCCGCTGGACAACGCCTGGGCGTTGCATCAGGCCTGGCCGAACAGCGAGCTCAAGGTGATCCGCGACGCCGGCCACGCCGCGTCCGAGCCGGGCATTACCGACGCCCTGGTACGTGCTGCTGACCAAATGGCGCGTCGCTTGCTCGATCTGCCCCTGGAAGAAGCATGAGGGGGCTGTTGCAGCGCGTGCGTGGCGCGCGGGTAGAAGTGGCCGGCGAGATCGTCGGCGCCGTCGATCAGGGCCTGCTGGTGCTGGTGGCCGTCGAACCTGAAGATACCCGGGAACATGCCGATAAGCTGTTGCACAAGCTGCTCAATTATCGCGTGTTCAGCGATGAGCAGGGCAAGATGAACCTGTCGCTCAAGGATGTTGGCGGCGGCCTGCTGGTGGTGTCCCAGTTCACTTTGGCGGCCGACACCCGCAGCGGCATGCGGCCGGGCTTCTCGACGGCGGCACCGCCGGCGCTGGGGGCCGAATTGTTCGACTATCTTTTGCGCCAGGCCCAAGGCCAACATGCCACGGTTGCAAGCGGGCGCTTCGGTGCAGACATGCAGGTGCACCTGGTCAATGATGGCCCAGTGACATTTCTGTTACAAATATGAGGTAAAAAAACCCCTGGTTTGTGGGTAAAACAGGGGTTTTGTACGATAAATAGTTGTTCCAGCCTGATGCGTTGTAACGCGACCTGCTGGATAATCGCGCGCTGCGTGGGCCTGCGTTCGCAGGTTCGTTCTACTCTGACTCGAGCATTGTCTGGAACCGTTTGGGGAATCATTACGCCCTCACGGGGTCCGAACAGTGCTCGCCAACCCGGCATTTGTCGCTGGCCGTTGGTTTCATGATCTGTTTTCGGCGAGGGTTGCTCGTGATTGTTAGTCCCCAAAAAGCATCAAGAATCCCCGGCATGCGGCTGCGCAAGGCCCTGATGGCCAGTGCGGCTCTGGTCGGCCTGATGAGCGCGGGCCAGCTGTGGGCATTCAATCTTGACGATGTTGCAGCCAAGGCAAAGGATCTGGCCGGCCAGAAGTACGAAGCCCCGAAAAGCAACCTGCCGGCCGTGTTCCGCGACATGAAGTTCGCGGACTACCAGAAGATCCACTTCCTGCAGGAAAAGGCCGAGTGGGCCAAGGACAAGACGCCGTTCAAGCTGTCCTTCTACCACCAGGGCATGCATTTCGACACGCCGGTGAAGATCAACGAGGTCACCGCCAGCAAGGTCGAGGAAATCAAGTACGACCCGAGCCGTTTCGAGTTCGGTGACGTGCCGCATGACCCGGAAACCACCAAGAACCTGGGTTACGCCGGTTTCCGCGTGCTGTACCCGATCAACAAGGCCGACAAGCAGGATGAAATCATGACCCTGCTTGGCGCCAGCTATTTCCGCGTGGTCGGCAAGGGCCATGTGTATGGCCTGTCGGCCCGTGGCCTGGCCATCGACACCGCGCTGCCGTCGGGCGAAGAATTCCCGCGTTTCACCGAGTTCTGGGTCGAGAAGCCGAAGCCTGCCGACAAGCACCTGGTGATCTACGCCCTGCTGGATTCGCCGCGTTCCACCGGCGCCTACAAGCTGATCCTGCGCCCAGGCAACGACACCGTGGTCGACGTACAGTCCCGCGTGTTCCTGCGTGACCACGTCAGCCGCCTGGGTGTTGCCCCGCTGACCAGCATGTACCTGTTCGGGCCTAACCAGCCCTCCAAGGTCATGAACTACCGCCCGGCCCTGCATGACTCCGAAGGCCTGTCGATCCACGCTGGCAACGGCGAATGGCTGTGGCGCCCGCTGAACAACCCGAAACACCTGGCCGTGAGCAACTTCAGCGTCGAGAACCCGCGCGGTTTCGGCCTGATGCAGCGTCATCGCGACTTCAAGGATTACGAAGACCTCGACGACAACTACCAGAAGCGTCCGAGCGCCTGGATCGAGCCTAAAGGCGACTGGGGCAAAGGCACCGTCGATCTGGTCGAGATCCCGACCGCCGACGAAACCAACGACAATATCGTTGCGTTCTGGAGCCCGGAAACCCTGCCAGAGCCAGGCAAGCCGTTCGAATACGCCTACCGCCTGCACTGGACCATCGACGAAGCCAAGTTCCAGGCTCAGGAGCTGGGTTCGGTAACCCAGACCATGCGCTCCACCGGTGACGTCAAGCAGTCCAACCTGATCCGTCAACCGGACGGCAGCGTTGCCTTCCTGGTCGATTTTGCAGGCCCTGCGCTGGCATCCCTGCCGGAAGACGCCGCAGTGCGTAGCCAGATCAGCGTTGGCGACAACGCCGAGGTGGTCGAGAACAATCTGCGCTATAACCCGGAAACCAAAGGCTGGCGCCTGACCCTGCGGTTGAAGGTCAAGGAAGCCAACAAGGCCACCGAGATGCGCGCCGCGCTGGTGCGTGACGTACCGGTGGAGCCGGCCAAGCCTGCCGCAGACGCCAAGCAGGACAAGGCCGCTGCCAAGCACGCCAAGCACGAAAAAACTGCCAAGGCGCAGGAGCCTGCCAAGGCCGAACAACCCGCCGCCGATGCGGCACCCACCAACGGGACCCCGGCCACCACCGAAGAAAAGGTGCTGACCGAGACCTGGAGCTATCAGTTGCCTGCCGATGAGTAACTCAAGCGCAAGGCCGGAATCGCTTGGCGAATACCTGGCCCACCTCCCACTGAGCGATGAGCAGCGCGCGGAACTCGCCAGCTGCACCTCGTTCAGCGAGCTGCACCAACGCCTGGCGGCCAACCCGGCCGCCGAATCCACCGAGTCCGTACAGGCCTCGGTGGGCCCGCGGCTGACCGTGGGCAGCGCCGCCGAGCTGGAAGACGCCGAGATGCTTGGCGTCGACGGCAGCGGCCGGCTGTGCCTGAAGATCGCACCGCCGATCAAACGTACCCGGGTAGTGCCCGAGCCGTGGCGCACCAACGTGCTGATTCGCATGTGGCGGCGCATGACCGGCCGCACCAACGCTCCCCAGCCCGAGCAGCGCGAGCTGCCCAAGGCGCGCTGGCGTACGGTCGGTTCGATCCGCCGCTACATCCTGCTGGCCCTGATGATCGGCCAGACCATCGTCGCCGGCTGGTACATGAAGGGCATCCTGCCGTACCAGGGCTGGTCGTTCGTCGACCTCGACGAAGTGGTCAACCAGCCACTGTGGGACACCGTGGTGCAGGTTTGGCCGTATGCCTTGCAGACGTCCATCCTGATCCTTTTCGGTATCCTCTTCTGCTGGGTTTCGGCGGGCTTCTGGACCGCGCTGATGGGCTTCCTGGAACTGCTCACCGGCCGTGACAAGTACCGCATCTCCGGCAGCAGTGCCGGTAACGAGCCGATCGCACCCGAAGCGCGCACTGCGCTGGTGATGCCGATCTGCAACGAAGACGTGCCGCGCGTGTTCGCCGGCCTGCGGGCGACCTTCGAGTCGGTGGCTGCCAGCGGCAACCTCGACCGTTTCGACTTCTTCGTGCTCAGCGACACCAACGACACCGACATCGCCGTGGCCGAGCAACAGGCCTGGCTGGACGTGTGCCGCGAGACCAAGGGCTTCGGCCGTATCTTCTACCGCCGCCGGCGCCGCCGCGTTAAGCGCAAGAGCGGTAACCTCGACGATTTCTGCCGTCGCTGGGGTGGTGAGTACAAGTACATGGTCGTGCTCGATGCCGACAGCGTCATGAGTGGCGAGTGCCTGAGCAGCCTGGTGCGCCTGATGGAGGCCAACCCGGATGCCGGTATCATCCAGACCGCGCCCAAGGCGTCGGGCATGGACACCCTGTATGCGCGCATGCAGCAGTTCGCTACCCGCGTGTACGGCCCGCTGTTCACGGCCGGCCTGCACTTCTGGCAGCTGGGCGAGTCGCACTACTGGGGCCACAACGCGATCATCCGCATGAAGCCGTTCATCGAGCACTGCGCCCTGGCGCCGTTGCCGGGCAAGGGTGCGTTCGCCGGTGCAATCCTGTCCCACGACTTCGTCGAAGCCGCGCTGATGCGCCGTGCCGGCTGGGGCGTGTGGATCGCCTATGACTTGCCGGGCAGCTACGAAGAGCTGCCGCCCAACCTGCTCGACGAGCTCAAGCGTGACCGCCGTTGGTGCCACGGCAACCTGATGAACTTCCGCCTGTTCCTGGTCAAGGGCATGCACCCGGTGCACCGTGCGGTGTTCCTGACCGGCGTGATGTCGTACCTATCGGCGCCGCTGTGGTTCTTCTTCCTGGTGCTGTCGACCGCGCTGCTGGCGACCAACACGCTGATGGAACCGCAATATTTCATCGAGCCCTACCAGCTTTACCCGCTGTGGCCACAATGGCACCCGGAGAAGGCCGTTGCGCTGTTCTCCACCACCATCGTGCTGCTGTTCCTGCCCAAGCTGCTCAGCATCATCCTGATCTGGGCCAAGGGCGCGGTCGAGTTTGGCGGGCGCATCAAGGTCACCCTGTCGATGCTGATGGAGATGCTGTTCTCCATGCTGCTGGCGCCGGTGCGGATGATCTTCCACACCCGTTTCGTACTGGCCGCGTTCCTCGGCTGGGCAGCGACCTGGAACTCGCCACAGCGTGACGACGACTCCACCCCGTGGAGCGAGGCCGTGCGCCGCCACGGCCCGCAAACGCTGCTGGGCTTTGCCTGGGCTGCGCTGGTGGCCTGGCTGAACCCGAGCTTCCTGTGGTGGCTGGCGCCGATCGTCGGTTCGCTGGTGCTGTCCATTCCGGTTTCGGTGATCTCCAGCCGTACTCGCCTGGGCCTTGCGGCCAAGGACGAGAAGCTGTTCCTCATCCCTGAGGAATACGCGACGCCGCAGGAGCTGCTGGCAACCGACCAGTACACCCACGAAAACCGCTGGCACGCCCTGCACGACGGCTTTGTGCGCGCCGTGGTCGACCCGCGGCAGAACGCCCTGGCCTGTGCCATGGCCACTGCCCGTCACGGCCAGGCTGCGCCGATTGAAGCGCTGCGTGCCGAACGCGTGGCCAAGGCCATGGAAGTCGGGCCGAAAGGGCTGGACCTCAATACCCGCCTGGCCCTGCTCAGCGACCCGGTGGCGCTGACCCGCCTGCACGAGCAGGTGTGGGCAGAGCACAACGCGGCGTGGATCGATGTGTGGCGCGCTTCCATCAAGAACGACCCGCACTCGCCACTGTTGCCGCTGCACCCGGAAAACGAAGGCCAACCGGCACTCGTCGGCGCCTGAACCATCCATTCGCGGGGCAAGCCCGCTCCCACAGGGATAGCACAGCATTCAACAACTGTGAGGTACCTGTGGGAGCGGGCTTGTCCCGCGAAGCTTTTAACAGCCCATGCATTCGATTTTGGCCAACAAAGTCCCCCCCGGCTCTAGGTCCCAGGGCCGCCATGCGTTAGCATCCCTCTCCGATAAACCACGCCGGCCGGTACGGCCGTGCCAACGATAAGATTCGCTACTTTTCTTGCTAGGGGACTTGGTGATGATGAAGAAATACCTTTCGCGACTGCTGGTCGGCGTCACCGCGCTGGTTGCAGTGGCTTCGGCCCAGGCCGGCGCCATCGACGACGCGGTCAAGCGCGGCACCCTGCGGGTGGGCATGGACCCTACCTACATGCCGTTCCAGATGACCAACAAGCGTGGCGAGATCATCGGCTTTGAAGTCGATATCCTCAAAGCCATGGCCAAATCCATGGGCGTCAAGTTCGAGGCAGTCTCCACCGCCTATGACGGGATCATCCCGGCCCTGCTGACCGACAAGTTCGACATCATCGGCAGCGGCATGACCCTGACCCAGGAACGCAACCTGCGCCTGAACTTCAGCGAACCCTTCATCGTGGTTGGCCAGACCCTGCTGATCCGCAAGGACCTGGCGGGCGAGATCAAGTCGTACAAGGACCTGAACAACGAGAAGTACCGCATCACCTCCAAGCTCGGCACCACCGGCGAGATGGTTTCCAAGAAGCTGATCGCCAAGGCCAAATACCACGGCTACGACAACGAGCAGGAAGCGGTGATGGACGTGGTCAACGGCAAGGCTGACGCCTTCGTCTATGACGCGCCGTACAACGTGGTGGCAGTCGAGAAGGCCGGCGCTGGCAAGCTGCTGTTCCTGGAAGAGCCCTTCACCTACGAGCCGCTGGCTTTCGGCCTGAAGAAAGGCGACTACGACAGCATCAACTTCATCAACAACTTCCTGCACCAGATCAAGCATGACGGGACCTACGATCGTATCCACGACAAGTGGTTCAAGAACAAGGACTGGCTGAAGGAAATGGAATAAGGCCCAGGCCACAAGCCCCCGGCTTTGACCCCGACGCGCAGGTAAACCCTGCGCGTTCGCATTTACGGAAGTACCCACGTGATCAAACACAAGAAAGCCCAATGGCCCTGGCACGCGCTGACTGCGCTGGTCCTGGTGGGCCTGGCGATCAGCCTGTACCTGGCCACCTCGATGATGTCCTACGAGTGGCGCTGGAACCGCGTACCGCAATACTTCGCCTACAAGGCCGAGGAAGCGCAACGCGCCAGCGGCTACGGCACGGTGCAGGAAATCGTCGTCTCCGGCGATAACGCCCGCGTTACGCTCAAAGACGAGAACGGCGATGAGCAAGTGCTCGACGTGGCCAAGGACAGCCTGCAACTTAGCCGCGGTGACGACGTTGCCGAAGGCGACCAGATCGGCGTGACTCGCCACTGGGCAGCCGGCCCGCTGGCATGGGGCCTGTGGACCACCTTGTGGCTTTCGGTAGTCTCCGGGGCGCTGGGCCTGGTGATCGGCCTGTTCGCCGGGCTGTGCCGGCTGTCGAACAACCCGACCCTGCGCGACCTGTCGACCGTCTACGTCGAACTGGTGCGCGGCACGCCGCTGCTGGTACAGATTTTCATCTTCTACTTCTTCATCGGCACTGTGCTCAACCTGTCCCGTGAATTCGCCGGTGTGGCGGCGCTGGCGCTGTTCACCGGTGCTTATGTGGCCGAGATCGTGCGTGCCGGCGTGCAGTCGATCGCCAAGGGCCAGAACGAGGCAGCGCGCTCGCTGGGCCTGAACGCGGGCCAGTCGATGCGCCACGTGATCCTGCCGCAGGCCTTCAAGCGCGTGCTGCCACCGTTGGCCGGGCAGTTCATCAGCCTGGTCAAGGACACCTCGCTGGTGTCGGTGATCGCCATCACCGAACTGACCAAGAGCGGTCGAGAGGCCATCACCACCTCGTTCTCGACGTTCGAGATCTGGTTCTGCGTGGCAGGTCTGTACCTGCTGATCAACCTGCCGCTGTCGCACCTGGCCAGCCGGCTCGAGCGGAGGCTTGCGCAAAGTGATTGAAGTCCGTGACCTTTTGAAAGTGTTCGACACCCGTGGCCAAGTGGTACGCGCGGTGGACAACGTCACCACCCAGGTGGCCAAGGGCGAAGTGGTCGTGGTGCTCGGCCCGTCGGGCTCGGGCAAGTCGACCTTCCTGCGCTGCTTGAACGGCCTGGAGCATTTCGACGAAGGCCATGTGGCCATCAACGGCCTGCAACTCGCAGACCCGAAGACCGACATCAATGCCTACCGCCGCGAAGTCGGCATGGTGTTCCAGCACTTCAACCTGTTCCCGCACATGACGGTGCTGGAGAACCTGTGCCTGGCCCAGAAGGTCGTGCGCAAACGCGGCAAGGCCGAGCGCGAAGCCAAGGCGCGTGCGCTGCTGGAGAAAGTGGGCATTTCGCAGAAGGCCAACGAGTACCCCTCGCGGCTTTCCGGCGGCCAGCAGCAGCGGGTGGCGATCGCCCGGGCCCTGGCAATGGAGCCTAAGGTGATGCTGTTCGACGAGCCGACCTCGGCGCTCGACCCGGAAATGGTCGGTGAAGTGCTGGACGTGATGAAGACCCTGGCCCAGGAAGGCATGACCATGGTCTGCGTAACCCATGAAATGGGCTTTGCCCGAGAAGTGGCGGACCGGGTGCTGTTCTTCGATCACGGCAAGCTGCTGGAAGATTCTGCCCCGGCAGCGTTCTTCGCCTCGCCCAAAGACCCGCGCGCGCAGGCGTTCTTGCGCCAGGTGCTGTAACCGCGCCGCCCCCTTCGCGGGGCAAGCCCGCTCCCACAGGTGGTTCACTGCCCCAGCTTGTGGGAGCGGGTTTGCCCCGCGAATGGGCCGCAACGCGGCCCCTGCAATCTCAAAGGCTGAACCGCCCCACCATCCGCCGTAGCTGCTGCCCCAGCTGCTCCAGCTCCCCACTCGAAGCGGCCGTCTGCTCACTGGCTGCACCGGTCTGGTCTGACGCATCGCGCACACTGATCACACTGCGGTTGATCTGCTCGGCCACCACGCTCTGCTCCTCGCTGGCCGTGGCGATTTGCTGGTTCATGCCCTGGATGCTCGACACCGTATCGGTGATCTGGCTCAGGGCATCCCCCGCCTTGCGGCTCAGCTCGACGCTCTGCTCGGTCAGGCGCTTGCTGTTGTCGAGCAGGCTGGTGACCTGGTCGGTGCCGCTGTGCAGGCTTTCGATCAGCTGTTCGATCTCTTCGGTAGACTGCTGCGTGCGCTGCGCCAACCCTCTGACTTCATCGGCGACCACGGCAAAACCACGCCCGGCTTCACCGGCTCTGGCGGCCTCGATGGCGGCGTTCAGTGCCAGCAGGTTGGTTTGTTCGGACACCGACTTGATCACATCGAGAATGCTGCCGATCCGCTGACTTTCACCTGCCAGGTGCTGCATGGCCGCCAGGCAGTGGTCCATTTGCCCGGCCAGTTGCTCGATACGGTTGATGGCCTCGGCCACCACCTGGTCGCCCAGCTGCGCCTGCTGGTCGGCATTGCTCGCCGCCATCGACGCCTGCTCGGCATTCTGAGCAACTTCCTGCACCGTGGCGCTCATCTGGTTCATGGCGGTGGCTACCTGGTCGGTTTCCTCGCGCTGTTGGTTGATGCGTAGCTTGGTGTCCTCACTGCTGGCCGCCAGTTGTGTAGCGGCTTGTGACAGCTGACCGACACCCTGGTCGATGCCGCCGATCAGCTCGCGCAGGCTGAGGGTCATTTCACGCATGCTGGCCTGTAGCTGGCCCATCTCATCACGACGCTGCACGGGCTCCACCTGGCTGAGGTCGCCGCGTGCGATGCGCGCCGCCACGGCCAGCGTCTGGCGCAGCGGCTGGGTGATCTGCTGAGTGATCAGCCAACCGGCCAGCACCCCGACCACCAGGGCCAGCAAGGCCACGCTGGTCAACAGTGAGCGGGCAGCCAGGGCTTCGCTGTCGCGCTGTTCGATCTTCCTTTCACCCAGCTCCAGGCTGACCGCCCGAAGCTCGTTGCCCTTCTGCTCCATGTCGTCTTGCAGTTGCTCCACACCCAGCGCGGTGCGCCGGTATTGATCGAGGCTAGCGCGGTATTTGCCCAGCTCCACGCCTGGCTGCTCCGTCAGGCTGCGCGGCAGGCCCAAAGGGCCAATGCTTTTGAGCAGTTGGCCGAGGCTGGCTTCGGCGGCGTCCAGCGCGGTATCGCCCACTTTGGCGAAATCGCCCAGCGGCGAGAACGTGTACGCCGGTACCAGGCTCTGCTGATTGGCGCCGTCGACATGTCGGCTGAGCGTGTCCATCAGCCCCAGTACGCCGTTCTGCTGGCTGTCGGCGGGCATCTGCAGCAGGGCTTGGGTTTGCAGTTCGTCGATCACTTCGTTGAGCTTCAGTTCCTGCGCCTGCATGGCTGCTCGCAGGGTGCGCCGGCTTTCGACGCCGCGCTGCAGGGCGCTGAAATCGTCGTGCAGGCGCTGCAGCACTTGCAGCTTCTGGCTCAGCATCTGGCGCGATTCATCGACGCTGCTGCGTTGCTGCAGCGCCGTCAGCATGCCATCCAGTTGCTGCAGGATACTGGCGATCTTCGCCTTGCTGGTGTCATCGGCCAGCACCCGGTAGGTGATGCGCTCGGCGCGCAGATCCTTGACCAGGTCGTTGATCCGGCCTATTTCGCTGAGCTGTTCCGAGCGGGTGATGGCACCGTCCAGGGCGCGCCAGCCGCTGACGGTGGTGGCCAGGGTAAGCAGCAGGACCACGGCGAAGCCCAGGGCGAGCTTGGCGCCGACACTGATGTTGCCGAGCCTGCGGTTGAGGTAGCCGAACATGGCAAGTCTCCGTCCAGTTGAGTAGGGGAGCCATGCCAGCACTTTGCTGGCATGACACACCTGCCCATCGGCGGAGAGCCCGTAGGACTTGACCTGAGAATCAGGTAGGAAATTTCAGCCTGATTCGTAGGACATTACTAGTAGCCGTGCCGTTAGAGCCGGAAGCGCCCGACCAGGCCCTGCAGGTGCGTGCCCAGGCGCGCCAGTTCGACACTGGAACTGGCCGTCTCTTCACTGGCCGCCGAGGTCTGGTCGGAGATATCCCGCACGTTCATCACGCTGCGGTTGATCTCTTCGGCGGTGGCGCTTTGCTGCTCGGCTGCCGTGGCGATCTGCTGGTTCATTGCCTGGATCGACGACACGGTACGGGTGATGGTTTCCAGCGAGCCGCCCGCACGGCGGGTAAGCTCGACGCTGCTGTCGGTGAGCTGGCGGCTGGCGTCCATGACGCTGGCAACCCGCTGGGTGCCGCTTTGCAGGCCGGCAATCAGCTCTTCGATTTCCTCGGTGGACTGCTGCGTGCGTTGCGCCAGGCTGCGCACTTCATCGGCCACCACGGCAAAGCCACGGCCAGCCTCGCCGGCGCGGGCCGCTTCGATGGCCGCGTTGAGGGCCAGCAAGTTGGTCTGCTGGGCAACCGACTTGATCACGTCGAGCACGCTGCCAATCTTGTCGCTCTCGGCTTTGAGCTGGTTCATCGCTTCGCTGGAATTCACCACCTCGCTGGCCAGGCGCTCGATCTGCGCAACGGCCTCGCTGACCACGCGATCGCCTTCACGCGCCTGTTGGTCGGCCATCAGCGCCGCTTCCGAGGCCTGCTCGGCGTTGCGCGCCACTTCGTGCACGGTGGCGGCCATTTCGTTCATGGCGGTCGCTACCTGATCGGTTTCGACCTTCTGGTTGTTGACCCCGGCGCTGGTCTGCTCGGTCACAGCCGACAGCTCTTCGGCGGCGCTGGCGATCTGGGTGACGCCGTCGCCGATGCCGCCGATCAGTTCGCGCAGGCCTTGGGTCATGCGCTGCATGCTGGCCTGCAACTGGCCCAGCTCGTCGCGGCGGGTGCTGACCAGGTCCTGGCGCAGGTCGCCGTTGGCCACGCGTTCGGCGGCGGCCAGGGTCTGGCGCAGCGGGATGATGATCTGCCGGGTGATTGCCCATGCGGCGAGCAAGCCCAGCACCATGGCGAAGGCGGTGGCTGCGCCCAGCATGACTTTGGCCCGGTGGCTGCCGGCGTCACGCACTTCGGTTTGCGAAAGGGTCATCGCCTGGCTGGTTTGCAACAGCACCGAGCCCTGATCGGCCATGTGCTGCAGGGCCAGCTCGCTGGCATTCTGGGCGTCGCCGAACTGGCGTACCGCATCGCGGTAAGCGGCCAAGGCGGTGGCGGAGTCATCGAGGCTGGCGGCATAGTCGGCTGGGAGCTTGCCCGGCAGCGCCTTGAGCTCGGCGAGGGCTTGGTCGATCGCCTTAAGCGCGGTCTGCTGGAAGTCGGCATTACCGCTGTAGGTGTAGCCACGCACCTGGAAGCGCGCCTGCTGAACCAGGGCATTGACCTCGACGGCAGCCTGGTACTGGTTGATATCGCCGCCCTGCAGCAGGCGCTGCTGCACACGGCCGATCAGCTCGACCGCCTTGTCGGCGGTGTCGCCCAGCATGGCGCGGCTCGTGTCACGGCGCTGACCGGCCTGCTTCAGGTCGGTGAGGGCCTGCTGATAGATGCGCACGGCCTCGCGCTGCTGCTCCAGGCGCTGGCGGTCTGCGGGCTGTTCGATCTCCCCGAGCATCCGCTGCACCTGGTGATCGAGGTTGGCCAGCGCCTGATCCAATTCGCCCAACGTGGCGGCGTCGCGTTGACGTTGGTAATGCTGGCGAGCGATGCGCAGTTCCTGGGTGTATTGCTGGATCACCGAAATATTGCCCAGCTTGTCGCCCCGGTCGATGATGCTGTCCATGCCCTTCCAGCCCGTGAAGGTAATGGCCAGGGTGAGCAGGAGCACCAAGCCGAAGCCCAGCCCCAATTTTCGATTGACGCTTATATTCCCCAGCGATTGGGAAAACCTTTGGTACATGTTCGACCCCCCGGCAACGTGGCAGCACGGAATTATTGTTGTGTTGCCAGAGCATCGGCCTAGGTCGGGGAAACTTGATGGGTGGAAAATGCTGACTTGGCTGTCAGAAAATTCGCGATAACAACGCCGTGACGGCCGTTTCCACGCGCAGAATGCGTTCACCCAGCTGCACCGGCGCCAGACCTGCCTTGCCCAGCAGTTCGACTTCGTAGGGGATCCAGCCACCTTCCGGGCCAATCGCCAACGTTACCGGCCCTTCGACTGCGCGCGGGCAGGCAGGGTAGGGGCCCGGGTGGCCGACCAGGCCGAGGGTCCCATCGGCGATGGCGGGCAGGCGGTCTTCGACGAACGGTTTGAAGCGTTTCTCGATGATTACCTCGGGCAGCACCGTGTCGCGGGCCTGTTCCAGGCCCAGAATCAAGTTCTCGCGGATGCTCTCGGGGGTTAGAAAGGGCGTCTGCCAGAAGCTTTTCTCGACTTTGTAACTGTTGACCAGCACCAACCGCTGTACGCCCAGGGTGGCGACGGTCTGGAACAGCCGGCGCAGCATCTTTGGTCGCGGCACGGCCAGCACCAGGGTCAGCGGCAGTTTGGCGGGCGGCGGCTGGTTGAAGCCGACTTCAAGTTCGGCTTCGTGCTGCTCCAGGCGCACCACCGTGGCGTTGCCCATCAGGCCGTTGATACGGCCCACGCGCAGGCTGTCGCCCACCGCCACACGGTGGATTTCCAGCATGTGGGTAAAGCGCCGATCGGCAAGGACGACACGGTCGGCCGAGACGAAGTCGGCCTCTTCAAGAAGCAACAGGTTCACGGTTGGGTCGCTGGCGGCTGGTCGTTGTGGTCGTTCGCCGCTTCATCATCGCGGTGGCTGCGCTTGCGGATCAGGCTGCCACACAGCACACCGATTTCGAACAGCAGCCACATGGGCACGGCGAGCAGGGTCTGCGAGAAGATGTCTGGCGGGGTGAGGATCATGCCGACCACGAAGCAGCCGATGATCACGTAGGGGCGGATTTTCTTCAGGTATTGCACATCGACCACGCCGATCCACACCAGCAGCACCACCGCCACCGGTATTTCGAAGGCGACGCCGAAGGCGAAGAACAGGGTCATGACGAAATCGAGGTAGTTGGCGATGTCGGTCATCATCGCCACGCCTGCCGGTGTGGCAGCGGCGAAGAATTTGAACATCAGCGGGAACACCAGGAAGTAGGCGAAAGCCATGCCGGCGTAAAACAGGAAGATGCTCGATACCAGCAGCGGAATGGCGATGCGTTTTTCGTGGCGGTACAGCCCCGGGGCGATAAAGCCCCAGATCTGCTGCAGGATGAACGGGATGGCCAGGAACAGCGAGACGATCATGGTCAGCTTGAACGGCGTCAGGAACGGCGAGGCCACATCGGTGGCGATCATCGTTGCGTTGGCTGGCAAGTGGTCGCGCAGGGGCGCCGAGACCAGGGTGTAGATCTGCTGGGCGAAAGAGAACAGCCCGGCAAAGATCAGGAAGATCGCGGCGACGCAGCGCAACAGGCGCGTGCGCAGTTCGGTCAGGTGCGAGACCAGCGGCATGGGCTGGTCGTCTTGCGGTTTTTCGCTCATGGGGCTCGCGGCGGTTGAGGCTGTTCGGGCTGCTCGGGCGCAGTGGCCGGCGCTACAGGTGCTACCGGCGCTGGCGTTGGCGTGGCGGCAGGCTGCTCGGTAACCGCAGCGGCTGGCGGCGGGGCTGGCGGCGTCAGCGGGTTGAGGATGCGCTTGGCTTCCTGTTCCATCTGCAGGATGTGCTCATTGTGCAACTGACGGCGGATGTCGTCGGCGCCGATTTCGCGCTCGACCTCCATCTTGATGGCGTTGAAGCTGCGCTTGAGCCGGCCGACCCACAGCCCCGCAGTACGCGCGGCGCCAGGCAGGCGTTCAGGGCCGAGCACCAACAGCGCTACCAGGCCGACGAGCAGCAACTCGCTGAAGCTGATGCCGAACATGGCTCAGTCTTTCCGCTGCGGCTCTTGGACCGGCTGGGCCTGGCCCTCGATGGTGTGGCCCTGCGGCTGCGGCTGCGGCTGCTGCGGCGCGGCGGCGTGCGGCTGAGTGGTGTGTACCGGTGGAATCGGCTGGGCTGGCGGCGGGGTCTGCTCGGCCGGCTTGGTCTCTTCGTCGTTCATGGCTTTACGGAAGCCCTTGATCGATTCGCCCAGGTCTCCACCCAGGTTTTTCAGCTTCTTGGTGCCGAACACCAGCACGACGACGACCAGCAGGACGATCCAGTGTTTCCAGTCAAAAATACCCATGGTGCTCTCCTAGAATGCTATTCGGTCAGGCCGAGGGCTGGCGCGCGGCTTTTTCATCGTGCCCGGAGAGGCCGAAACGGCGCTCCAGTTCATCGAGCACGGCTTGTGGATGCTGGCCCAGTGCGCTGAGCATGACCAGGCTATGAAACCACAGGTCGGCGGTTTCATAGATGACATCGCTGTAATCCTTGCTGGCCTCGGCGTCCTTGGCAGCAATGATGGTTTCGACGGACTCTTCGCCAAGTTTCTCGAGGATCTTGTTCAGGCCCTTGTGGTACAGGCTGGCCACATAGGAGCTGTCGGGTGCCGCATGCTTGCGTTCTTCGAGCACTTCGGCCAGGCGGTTGAGGGTATCGCTCATGTCAGTGTCCTGCGCTGTAGATGGCATCCGGGTCTTTCAACACCGGGTCGACGGTTTTCCACTGGCCGTCTTCGAAGACGCGGTAGAAGCAGCTTTCACGGCCGGTATGGCAAGCGATATGGCCCAGTTGCTCGACCATCAGGATGATCACGTCGGCATCGCAGTCCAGGCGCATCTCGTGCAGCTTCTGCACATGGCCAGATTCCTCGCCCTTGCGCCACAGCTTGCCACGGGAGCGTGACCAGTAGATGGCACGATGCTCGGCGGCAGTCAGTGCCAGCGACTCACGGTTCATCCAGGCCATCATCAGTACGCGTCCGGTCTTGTGGTCCTGGGCGATCGCCGGTACCAGGCCATCGCTGTTCCACTTGATCTCGTCCAGCCAGTCTTTCATCGTCGACTCCAAAGCCGGGCCCGCTCCTGTACCGGGCCCCTTGCGCTAGTGTGCCAGCCAGCAGCGCGGCTGGCTATTGGCGCACGATCAGGTAAAGGCCGGCAGCCACCATCAGCCAGGCCGGCCAGGCAGCTGGGGCTGCCAGGCTGGCGGCCTCGGCAGCACCGGCGGCCAGCACCGCACCGCCACCCAGCAGGCCGGCACCCAGCAGGCGCAGCGCCCAGCGGTCGCCCTGGCGGCGGCGCTCTGGCAGTTGTGGGTCGTGCAGGTGCGGCTGCGACAGGCGTTCGAGCAGGTCGCGGGTCATGTCGGCCAGGTGCGGCAGTTGTTCCACCTGGCTGTGCAGGTTGCCGAACACGGCTTTGGGGCTGTAGCGCTCGCGCATCCAGCGTTCGAGGAACGGCTTGGCGGTGCTCCACAGGTCGAGGTCGGGGTAGAGCTGACGGCCCAGGCCTTCGATGTTGAGCAGGGTCTTCTGCAGCAGCACCAGCTGGGGCTGCACCTCCATGTTGAAGCGCCGGGCAGTCTGGAACAGGCGCATCAGCACCTGGCCGAAGGAAATATCTTTCAACGGTTTTTCGAAGATCGGCTCGCACACGGTGCGGATGGCGGCCTCGAATTCATTGACTTTGGTGTGCGCCGGTACCCAGCCCGAGTCGATGTGCAGCTCGGCAACGCGGCGGTAGTCACGCTTGAAGAAGGCGAACAGGTTGCGCGCCAGGTAGTCCTGGTCCTCGGCGGTGAGGCTGCCGACGATGCCGCAGTCGATGGCGATGTACTGCGGGCTCCACGGCTTTACCGTGCTGACGAAAATGTTGCCGGGGTGCATGTCGGCATGGAAGAAGCTGTCGCGGAACACCTGGGTGAAGAACACCTCGACGCCGCGCTCGGCCAGCAGCTTCATGTCAGTGCGCTGGTCGGCCAAGGTGGCCATGTCGGTCACCGGCACGCCGTAGATGCGTTCCATTACCAGCACCTTGGGGCGGCAAAGGTCCCAGTACACCTGGGGCACGTACATCAGCTCCGAGCCCTCGAAGTTGCGCCGCAGCTGGCTGGCGTTGGCCGCCTCGCGCAGCAGGTCGAGCTCGTCGTAGATAGTCTTCTCGTAGTCGCCGACGATTTCCACCGGGTGCAGGCGGCGGGCGTCGGCCGAGGCGCGCTCGGCGGCCTTGGCAATCAGAAACAGCCAGGCCAGGTCCTGAGCGATCACAGGTTTGAGGCCCGGGCGCACCACCTTGACCACCACCTCTTCGCCGGTCTTGAGGCGTGCGGCATGCACCTGCGCCACCGAGGCCGAGGCCAGCGGCTCGACGTCGAAGCGGCTGAACACCTGGCCGACCTTGGCGCCCAGCTGTGCTTCGATCAGCGCCACGGCCTGTTTCGGGTCGAACGGCGGCACGCGGTCCTGCAGCCCCATCAGCTCATCGGCGATGTCGGGGGGCAGCAGGTCGCGGCGGGTGGACAGCAGCTGGCCGAACTTGATGAAGATCGGCCCCAGGTCCTGCAATGCCAGGCGCAGGCGTGCACCGCGGGTGAGCTCGGACGGCTTGCGCGGCAGCCAGCGCCACGGCATCAGCAGGCGCAGGCTGCGCAGCCACCAGGGCAGCGGCAGGTCGAACAACAAGTCATCGAGGCGGTAGCGGATCACCACGCGCTGGATGCGGAAAAGACGGCGGACGGCGAGCAGCTTCATGCGTTATCGCTGGTATCAAGGGATCGGGAGAGGCGCAACAGGCGCGCCTCGAGGCGTTCTATGTCGACCTTCAAGGTGTCGAGCTCGCTGAAGGCGGCCTCGGCTTCGCGCTTGCCCACCAGGGTGCGCGACTCTTCGGCCAGGTATTCGGACAGGTTCTGGCTGAAGCGTGCCAGGCCCTGGCGGGTCCAGCGTGCGCGCAGGCGAATGTGGCCTGCCAGCAGCGCCGTGGCGACCGGGCCGAGCCAGCGTTGCAGCTCGTGCTCCCAGTCCAGCTCCAGGTCTTGCAGCACGCCGAACAGGTCGAGCAGCACGGCGCTGTCGCCATGCAGTTCGACCTGCGGGCTGTGCAGCACGGCGGTCTTGTCCCTGGCCAGGGCCAGTTGCGCCAGGCTGCCGGCCGGTGCACGCAGGCTGCAGTCCACCTCGCCCTCCCAATGGGCGGCGAGCATCAGGCCTTCTTCATCGGGCAGGATGAAGACCTGCAGGGCCGGCTGACGGCAGTCGATTTCGATGACCTTGCCTTCCAGCGCGGCCAGCCGCGGCAGGGCCGTGCTGTCCATGCGCAGGACGCGGTTCAGGCCATGTTCGACGCTGGCGAGCAGCCCTGCCAGCAGCATCAGGGCTTGATTCCCCGGTGCACGGCGACGATGCCGCTGGTCATGTTGTGGTAGGTGACGCGG
Organism: Pseudomonas sp. P39-UII1; assembly: GCF_039672635.1. NCBI lineage: Bacteria > Pseudomonadati > Pseudomonadota > Gammaproteobacteria > Pseudomonadales > Pseudomonadaceae > Pseudomonas > Pseudomonas sp. P39-UII1. The sequence goes on along the minus strand of NZ_JBDFPP010000009.1, from coordinate 19,670 downwards.
TCGAAACCGGCCTCGACCATCATGCTCTTGAGGGTTTCCTGATCCGGGTGCATGCGGATCGATTCGGCGAGGTAACGGTAGCTTTCCGAGTCATTGGTGATGAGCTTGCCGGCCAGTGGCATGAAGGCGAACGAGTAAGCGTCGTAGGCTTTGGACATGAGCTTGTTGGTCGGCTTGGAGAACTCTAGGATCAACAGGCGGCCACCGGGCTTGAGCACGCGCAGCATCGAGCGGATCGCTTCGTCCTTGTGGGTGACGTTGCGCAGGCCGAAGGCGATGGTCACGCAGTCGAAGTGGTTGTCCGGAAACGGCAGCTTTTCAGCGTCGGCCTGGACGAACTCGATGTTGCCGGCCACGCCACGGTCGAGCAGGCGGTCACGGCCGACTTTGAGCATCGAATCGTTGATGTCGGCGAGCACCACTTGACCGGTTGGGCCAACCAGGCGCGAGAACTTGGCGGCCAGGTCGCCGGTGCCACCGGCGATGTCCAGCACGCGGTTACCGCTGCGCACGCCCGACAGCTCGATGGTGAAGCGCTTCCACAAGCGGTGCATGCCGCCGGAAAGCACGTCGTTCATCAGGTCGTACTTGGCGGCCACCGAGTGGAATACCTCGGCGACTTTCTTTGCCTTCTGGCTCTCGGGGACGTCCTGGTAGCCGAAATGAGTGGTGGGTTCGGCGTGTTCGCCTTTGCGCTGGTCGTTCATATCGCTTCACCGGAAAAAATTACCGCCATTCTAGGGCGAACGGGCGGATTTGTCTTGGCGGGGTGTGCCAGTGGGCAGCGGCGGGCATAATGCCAATTATGTCTTCATCTTCAGGAACACCCGCATGACCCAGATCAGCGTCGAACGCAAACACTCCCTAGGCCGCGAGGCCGCCCGCGCCAAGGCCGAAGCGCTGGTCGACAAGCTCAGCCGTGAGTACGACCTCAAGGCCACCTGGAACGGCGACCGCGTGGACGTGGCGCGCAGTGGCGCCAATGGCAGCGTGCACATTGGCGACGACAGCATCCGCGTCGAATTGAAGCTGGGCATGATGCTGTCGATGATGAGCGGCACCATCAAGGGTGAAATCGAGCGGGCGCTGGACAAGGCACTGGCCTGACGCCCTCTGTAGTCAGTTGTCGGGGAAAGGAATCACGCCTTCGATCTGCTCTAGGCGCAGGTCGCCCCGGTAGACATGGATCCGCTCTGCCGGGTCGCGGGAGCGCTCCAGCTTTTCCTCGCGGCTCATGGCCCGGGGTTCCCAGAACTTCAAATGGGCCTTGGCAAACCTGCGAGCCGCGGCTTGGGCACTGGTGTAGTGAAAGTGCGCTTCCCAGAGCATCTGCTTGGGTTGCTTGCGAAAAATGCTGTAGACATCCAGGTAGTCGTCGGCGTTGAGCCGCTTGCGCGCCTTGCTCAGGGTTATCTCGATCTGGCCTTGCTCATGAAGGTAGCGCAATGCCTTGCTGTCCGGATGCCGCGTGTTGAAGTAGGCGTCGGTAAGCAAGCGGCGCTTTTCAGCCTGCAGCGCCTCGACCGCCTCGTTCAGTTGCCCTGCGAGGGCCTGGCCCTCGGCCGGACCGGCCGTCAACTGCCGGGCGATGTCGTCCATGTCCTGGATCTGCCAGTCCATCAGGTCTGCCAGGCTGTTGGGTTCATTCGAATAGCGGGCGGCCAGGGCGAGCTTGCCAGCCTTCTGCGCAAGCAGGCTGGCGCCGACGCGGCGAAGGTAGGCGTTGCTACGCAGGGGGGCGGCGCTGGGTACCGGTTCCCACTGCTCGCCACGCTGCTGGTACTGGACGGTCTGCTGGGTGACAGGGTCGCTCTGCGTCGCCAGGTGCCCTTCTTCGGTGTCTTCGGCCAGGATCGTTCTACCCTGCACGGTGCGGATCAGCTTGCGTCTGCCTGGGCGCCCGCGGTAGGTCAACTGCCTGGGCTGGGCGGGCATGCCGCCTTGGCGGGCGAGCAGGGCGTTGCTCAAGTCATGCTCGGCCGCTGACTTCAAGGCCGTTACCTCGCCTATGTACTGCTCCAGGCGTGCAGTATCAAGTGCCGGCTCGTTCAATGACAGCAGGTAGTTGGCCTTGCCAAGCGAAGCCTGGTACTCGCGTACGGCATTGCCGAGGATTTCCGCTTGCTCTTCGGCGGGCAGGTTCGCCGCTGCCAGGCCATCGTGGCTCAGCAGTGCCGCCTCGAAGCCGCGATCGCGCAGGCTTGCTTGCATGCGCAGCAGTTCGTCGAAGTTTTCGCCGGTCAGTTGCTCCCTGTTCACTACCAACTGGGCCAGATCGCTGATCACCTGGCCGCGGGTGATGACGGTCGAGTAGTGGCGCTGGCCAATGATTTTTTCCAGCTTCGCCGGTTTGTCCTTGAACTGCAGGGTGGAGTCGGCCAGGGCGTGTGCGATGTTCTGGTCCAGGCGTTCACTGACCGTGAGTACGCGCTTGTGAGTGGCGTGCGCCGCTGCCAGGTTGTCGCGGTACGCAAGGTACAGCAACCCTTGTTCCTGGCCGAACGGTAACTTGACCAGTTGCGCCGACTGTTGCCTCAGGACCTCATAGTCGGTGAGGTCGAGCAGGCGGTGGAACAGATGCAGGTCGGTGTCGAGCAGTTGTTCCGCCCACTGACTGCGGCCCAGGGCCGATGTGCTCCGTGGGTCGAGCCTGGCGAAGCGCGGCTCGCTCATCTGGGTGAACAGCCTGACTTGCGAGGCCAGCAGGTCGGCCTGCTTTTCATAAGTCAGCGAGATGATCAGCAAATGCGGCCGGATCTCGTTGCGCATGGTCTGCACCGTGCGCAACTGTTCCTGCAGCGTTTCTGGCAGGTCGCCGCGGGCGATACCCGGGTGTTCGCGCAGCGCTCGCCTGACTTCCCGCGCGGCCTCGTCGTAGGGTTTGCTCAGTTCCAGGTACCTTTCGATGAAGGTCTCGTTCTTCAGGATCGCCTGGTCGTTGCGTTTTCGCTGTTCCTGCAGGGCAACAATCGCGGTTCGGTTCTCATCCACTACCTCCTTGCGTGACCTGGGCATGCCGCCCGCCAGCCGCAGGTCGATCATCCATTCGCCGTTCCAGCGGGTCAGCCAGGGCCCTCTGCTGCGTTCGCGCCCGACGATGTGGTAGCCATCCCAGGCACCGCCAAGCGCCTGCCAGTCGCCTGCACTGGTATCGGGGCCGATGATGCGCAGGCCGGTGTAGGTGTCTTCGACCTCGTAGGTGGTGGCCTCGAGCTTCACGTAATAGCGCTCGTCGACCTTGTACAGCCCGCGCAGGCGCCCTTGCTGCTGCGCCGCCAGCCCTTGCAGGTCAACACTGGCACGCATTTCGAGCAGGGCATTGCGCGCCGCGCTCGGAAGGTTGCCGATGCGTTGGTTATTGCCCCAGGCGCTTACCTTGCAGGGGGTGGGCCCAGGCAGCTGGGACGGGTCTTGCCAGGCCCTGGCCTGGGGCTGTTCCTGTCGCGCCGCACTGCCGGCCTGGCGAGGCGATGGGCCACCGAGGTACAGCTCAGCCTTTTCCGGCTGTACCCGTTGCGGCGGTGCCATGTCATGAACGTGAACCAGCAGCAGGGCGATATTGGCCAGCAGGTCGGAGGCGGCCAACGCCTTCTCCTCCAGGCTGCCTGTGGCTAGCGCTGGCAGGTCGGTTTCAAGGCTGACCACTGTGCCGACCAGCCAGATCACCGTAGCCGCAGGCCCGCGCAGCAGCGTTGTCACCGTGTTGAACGCCATCCAGCCAAGTTGCACCACCATCGCCCAGCGCAGCTGGGCATTGGAGACACTCTGGCGCGAAGCCAGCAGCACCATCGCTTCGGCATGGGATTGAAGCAGCTGGGTGGGCAGATCGTCCGACCAGGCAGCGAAGGCCAGGTTGGCTGGCGCACGCAACTGCTCCAGGGCGTGTTCGGTCAGCACCGTGCCGGCCCCCAGCAAGTCGGCCAGTTCAGACAGCTGCGGGTGCAGGTGGGGCCGGGTGAACCCTCCGTTGTCATAGATTGGGCGGTCCGCGTCATCCAGCCAGGCGAGGATGCTTTGTTGCAGTTCGCCAGGCGCGCGGATGTCGGCCATCAACAGTGCTTCGCTGGTGTATGCCAGCAGTCTGCGGCCGGCGGCCAGCGGGCGATAGAGGACCCAAATGCGTGGTTGTGCGACCACGATCACGAACATGCCATGCACCCGGTTGGCACGGCTGGCGCCCGGTGCGCAATGGAATGCCAGCGGGGCTACGCTGACTGGCGCGGTGGCCGTTGTCGTGTCACGGCAGAACAGCATCAATGCCTGGCAGGCCTGTTCGCCCAAGCGCCCCTCGATCCTGGCCTGGAGGGCGTCCAGCAGCAGGCTGCTGCGCCATTCACTGGCGAAGCGCTGGATACGCTGGTCACGGTCGATCGGGTCCTGCAGCTTTTCGCGGATGTACAGGGGATAGGTGCCACCCACGTCCACCGTGCTCACCAGCCGATTGATGTAATCGAGGTTCAGCCAGTCTTCGACCGGTTCTGTGCCATTTGCAGTCACTGCAGTGGCGACTTCATGCTGGTTCGCTTGCAGGCGCGAGATAGCCAGTTCGGTCAGGGACACGGTCTTGAGCGGGGCCAGGATCGCTGGCCCGGTGGACGATATCTCGACCACTTGCGAAATCGAGATGAGCAGTTGATCGGGGGCTGGCACTGCCTTGCCGGGGTGGTGCGCTCTCATTTGCTCGCCTAGGCGCCGGGCGGCGTAGTGCTGCAGGTCCTCGAAGTCGTCGTGGGCTGTCGTTGCTGCTGTCAGCGCCTGGCGAGCGGACAGCGCCAGCATCGCCCGGTGGTAGTCGAAGCGGTCACTGGTGCTGGCTTGGGTTAGCCAGGCTGGCAGCGGGATGGCCGGCGCCTGCCGGGCGATGCAGGTGTGCTCCGGGAAGGCCACGGAGGGGTCGCAGAGCTGGCTGTAAAGGCGCTCCAGGTCGTCGACGCGTGCGATCCCGCATAGCTGTACGCGTTCGATGGCCTGCAAGACACCGTTCAGCAACTGGCAGGCCTGGTAGCGGAACGCATTTCCCTCTACCGGCTTGCAGGCCCAGGCCAGCGTGTCGAAACCGTAGTGGTCGGCGAGTTCGTCGCGCAAGGCCAGGGCGAAGGTGGATAAATCGTCGAAGCTGCGTACCGTACCCGAAGGTTTGCACCAGAGCACCAGCCTGTTCTCGTTGCGCTCCGCGATCATGAGCAGGTCCGCAGATACCAGGTGATGTGCCTCGCCCCCTTGTTGCAATGTCACTTGCAGGCCCTCCATGGCGGGTGCACTGCTGTCTTCGGCTACACAGGCGTACAACAGGCGTTTCGCATCGATGGGCAGGCCCTGGCTTTCGAGTTCACTGAGCAGTGCAGCCTTGATCATCTGCTCCAGCCAGCGCAAACGTGACACACCCGAGTCGGCTTCGCAGCCATTCCAGAAACTCACCTGCGCCTGCTGAAGCGCCACGGTGAGCGTCGTCAGCATGTCGTTGAACGCCCGGCCCACAACATCCATACGCAGGTCGATGGTGGGCGCTTGCGGCTGCGGGCGAAAGACCGCTGGCGGCTTCAGGCTGAATTGGTCGGTGGGGGCCAATGACAGGGGTGTGCTGCCAAGGAAGTGCGTAAGCAGCGTGTCGATCAGGTCACTTTGCCGAGCCGCGCCGTCATCTGTCGGCGCATGCACAATGGCCATACCTTCGAGCGATCGTAGCCCGGGATGATTGCTGCGGATCCACGGATAACGGTCTACCAGCACCTCGAAAGCGGCGTGGGCCATGACGCTGCGCAGGGTGGGGCGTTCGGCGAAGTGGGTGGCCACCCTTTGCCTGTACGAGTTGAGGGGGGTGGAAAACGAGTCGGGCATTGCAGCGGCGCTCCGTGGGTCAGGGAGGCCGATGCTTGCTCGCGCTGCCAGGCGGGCGGTGGTAGATAGGTAAAGGTGCGCCTGTTGCAACGCAGTAGGTTCCCCGCACAGGCACTTCGTCTGCAAAGCCTAGGGTGAAGATTCTAATTTTGCTCATTACCTTATGCTCAAGCCCAACCTTCATGGGCGGTTCTCCTCCACTCATGAGCATGAGGTACAGAGCATGGCCAAAGTGAATGTGAAGAAAAAGGAAGACGCCCAGAGCACGTTGGGCGAGGTGCGCGGTTATGCGCGCAGGATCTGGCTGGCAGGCATTGGCGCCTACGCCCGTGTTGGCCAGGAAGGCTCCGAGTACTTTCAGGAGCTGGTGAAAGCCGGTGAAGGCGTCGAGAAGCGTGGCAAGAAACGTATCGACAAAGAGCTCGATGCCGCTAACAACCAGATCGACGAAGCCGCTGAAGAAGTCAGTCGCGTACGCGGCAAGGTCGAGATTCAACTCGACAAGATCGAAAAAGCTTTCGACGCACGGGTAGGTCGCGCCTTGAATCGCCTCGGCATTCCGTCTAAACATGACGTTGAGGCGTTGTCCATCAAGCTTGAACAGCTGCATGAGCTGCTCGAGCGCGTCGCGCACAAACCATAAGGAGAGCAGGATGGCTGGCAAGAAGAATTCCGACAAAGAAGGCAGCTCCTGGGTCGGTGGGATCGAGAAGTACTCCCGCAAGATCTGGCTGGCAGGGCTGGGTATCTACTCGAAAGTCGACCAGGACGGCCCGAAGCTGTTCGACTCGCTGGTGAAGGATGGCGAGAAGGCCGAGAAGCAGGCGAAGAAGGCTGCAGAAGATGTGGCCGACAGCGCCAAGTCTTCGACCACCTCGCGCGTGTCCGGCGTGAAAGATCGCGCATTGGGCAAGTGGAGCGAACTCGAAGAGGCCTTCGACAAGCGCTTGAACAGCGCCATTTCGCGCCTTGGCGTGCCGAGCCGCAATGAGATCAAGGCGCTGCACCAGCAGGTTGATAGCCTGACCAAGCAGATCGAGAAACTGACCGGGGCTTCGGTCACGCCAATCTCGTCGCGCGCCGCTGCGGCCAAGCCTGCAGCCAGCAAGACTGCAGCCAAACCGCTGGCCAAGGCAGCTGCCAAGCCTGCAGCAAAAACGGCGGCGGCCAAGCCTGCGGCCAAACCAGCGGCCAAGACTGCTGCGGCCAAACCCGCGGCGAAACCTGCAGCCAAGCCAGTTGCTGCCAAGCCTGCAGCAAAACCTGCTGCTGCAAAAAAACCTGCGGTGAAAAAGGCACCGGCCAAGCCGGCAGCCGCCAAGCCGGCAGCACCGGCGGCCAGTGCCGCACCGGCCGCTACCGCGGCGCCAGCGCCAAGCGCGGCACCTGCCAGCAACGCACCGTCGGCACCAGTGGCTACCGGCACGCTGATCTAACAGCGGCGCGGGGCTCTTCGCGGGGCAAGCCCGCTCCCACAGGTACAGCGCTGATTCGGCAATCGGCGCTGTACCTGTGGGAGCGGGCTTGCCCCGCGAAGAAGTCACTGCCGGTTCAGCAGGCTACTTACCCCTCCAGATACCGCACCGCCAACTGCTCCGCCGCCCCCCGCGCCTGGGCCTGCAAATGCGGCGCCACCAGCATCATCACCTGATACACCACAATCCCCACGTCGCCCTCACGCCCCAGCACCCGCTGGTAGTCCAGGGAGAACATCAGCGTCAGGGTGATCTGTTCCACCAACTGCCCCAGCGCCTGCGTTTCACTGACCACCTGCCCCTGGCCCTTGAGGCTGGCCAGCAACGCAGCCAGCGTGCGCTTGAGCGCGTTGATCAGGCTGCGCATGCCGCGCGCCAACTTGGGCAGGCGCCCCGTGAGGTTCGACAGGTCCTGGAACAGGAAGCGGTATTGAGCCATGTGCTCGACGATCAGATGCAGGAACAGCCAATAGTCTTCGGCATCCAGGCGCACTTCCAGGGGCGGGTCCAGCAGCGGCATCAGTGCCTCTTCGAAACGCTCGAACAGGCCGATCACCAACGGTTCCTTGCCGTGGAAGTGGTAGTACAGGTTGCCCGGGCTGATGCCCAGTTCGTTGGCAATCTCCAGGGTCGAAACGTTGGGCTCGCCCTGCTGGTTGAACAGCTGCAGGGCGCATTCGAGGATACGGTCGCGGGTCTTCATCCAGTCGTTGTGCTCATCGGGTCAGGACATAGGTGCCTGGCGCGGGGCCCAGCGGTGGATAAGTCGCGTTACCCAGCTCCACGCGGGGCGCCTTCAGCGGGCCGGAGCGCGGGGTGATCCACTCCAGCCACAGCGGCCACCAGCTGCCGTCGCTGCGCTGGGCATCGTGGAACCAGGCCCGCGGGTCGCTGGAAAGCTTGGGGTTGTCCAGGTAAAAGGCCTTGGGGTTGCCTGGCGGGTTGATGATGCTTTGGATATGCCCGCTGTTGGCCAGCACGAAACGACGCTCGCCACCCAGCAGCAGGGCCGAGCGGTACACCGCGTCCCACGGGGTGATGTGGTCGTTGCTGCCTGCCACGGTAAAGCTGTCCAGGTCGACCTGCTTGAGGTCGATGGGGGTGCCGCAGACCTCCAGCCCGTTCGAGTGGGTCAGCGGGTTGTGCTTGAAGAAGTCCAGCAGGTCGCCATGCAGCGCGGCCGGCAAGCGCGTGCTGTCGGCGTTCCAGTAAAGGATGTCGAAGGCCGGTGGCGTCTTGCCGAGCAGATAGTTGTTGACCCAGTAGTTCCAGATCAGGTCGTTGGGCCGCATCCAGGCAAAAATCCGCGCCACTTCGCCGCCGTCCAGCACGCCACGCTGGTATGAGCGGCGCTTGGCCGCCTCGATGGTCTGCTCATCGGCGAACAGGCTGGCGGGGCTGTCGAACTTGCTGTCGAGCAGGCTGACCAGGTAAGTGGCGCTGCGCACCCGGCGCAGCTGGTGCTTGGCCTTGAGGTGGCCCTGCAGCGCGGCCATGGTCAGGCCCCCGGCGCAGGCGCCCATCAGGTTGGGGTCGCGGTTGCCGCTGATGCTGCGGCAGGCGTTGAGTGCTTCTTCCAAGGCCTGTACGTAGCTGGACAGGCCCCATTCGCGGTGGCGCGGGTCGGGGTTGCGCCAGCTGACCATGAACACCTGCAAACCGTTCTTGAGCATGTACTGGACGAAGCTGTTGGTCGGCTGCAGGTCGAAGATGTAGTACTTGTTGATCTGCGGTGGCACCACCAGCAACGGCCGGGCATGCTGTTTTTCGCTCATGGGCTTGTACTGGATCAGCTCCAGCAGCTCATTGCGAAACACTACAGCGCCTGGGGTTGTAGCCAGGTTGCCACCGACTTCGAAGGCACGCTCGTCCACCTGGCGCGGCAGGCCGTCGTTGTGGCGCAGGTCGTCGAGCAGGTGGGCCACGCCACGCACCAGGCTCTGGCCACCGGTATTCAACAGCTCCTTGACCGCCAGCGGGTTGAGCAGCGAGTTGCTCGGCGCGAGGGCGTCGTTGATCAGGTTGAACAGGAAATGCGCGCGGGCCCGGTCGTCGGCGTCCAGGTGGCTTTCATCGATCCACAGGCGGGTCTGCTTCTGCCACGCCAGGTAGGCCTGCAGGCCGCGGCGATAGAACGGGTTCTGGCTCCATGTCGGGTCGTTGAAGCGTGCATCGCGGGGGCTCGGCTGATACGGGGTGTCGCCGAGCATCACCCGGCCCAGCTGGCCGCTCAGCGCCAACAGATGGCGGGCGGTGTGCAGCGGGTTGCGCAGACCATGGCGGCCGACATTGCGCAGTGTCGAGATCAGGTCGCGACCGCGCAGGCCGAGCATCGCGTTCTGCACGTTCATGCTGGTGGCGGGAAGCGTTGTCGTTCCTTTGGCCGGTTTGTCTTTCATGGCAGCACTCCTTCGTCAAGCCACGGTCAGCTCAGAACGACAGCAACCAGCACCCTAGCCGCCGGAGGCTGGGCGGGGGTGCATGACTGCACGCTGACGTTCTTGCTGGAGGAACTTCATGATGATCGGGGCGACGGCCTCGGCCCGGGTGATCAGGAACAAGTGACCGTCGTCGATAATGTGTAGCTGGGCATTGGGAATTCGCCAGGCCAGCAGGCGCATGTTGATCAGCGGGATCAACGGGTCGTCGTCACCGGCCAGCACCAGGGTGGGCTGCTGGATCTTGTGCAGCCAATGGATGCTGGTCCAGCCCAGGCCGGCGAACAGCTGCCAGTAGTAGCCCAGTTTGCCGCCCGAGCGCACCTTGGATGCGTGGTGCATGGCCAGGTCGGGGTCGCGGCGAAAGCCACCGCCGTAGATCAACGGGGCGATGCGAATCACGTGCGACGGCTGAACGTATCGACGCGGGCTGGCCATCATCCACAGCACCTTGGGCTTGCCTGGCACCATCACCGCACCGGCGGCGGTGGCGGCCAGCACCAGCTTCTTGCAGCGCTCCGGGTAGTCGTGGGCGAACTGCTGCGCCAGGGCGCCACCCCAGGACACACCGATCACATTGACCTGCCCGTAATCCAGGTAATCGAGCATGCGCGCGGTCAGCTTGGCCAGGCCCGGGAAGCGGTAAGGGTGGCGCGGAGTGGAGGAGCCACCCACGCCCGGCACATCGAAGGCGATGACTTCCAGGTCGGGGTCGAGCGCCTCGATGAACGGGAATACCAGCTCCAGGTTGGCGCCGATGCCGTTGAAGATCAGCAGTGGCGTCAGGTGCGGCTTGCCCGGACGGACGGCGGTACGAATGGACTGGTCGTCCAGCTCGACGGTCCTGAATATGTAGGGTGGCGGCATGCGCGTGACTCTGATGTGGATGAAGCGCCGTGGCCCCTCCATGGGCGCCACGGCGTTACAACTCAACGTTCGTGAACGTAAGTCCCCGGTGCAGCTTCACCTGCGGCATAGGCGCGGTTGCCGAGGCGCACAGGGGCCTTTTTCAGGTCACCGGCACGCTCGCCCAGCCAGCTCTGCCAGTGCAGCCACCAGGAGTCGGCATGCTTGTCGGCGTTCTCCTGCCAGGCCAGCGGGTCGCCCGGGCGGTCGGCGCCGGTCATGAAGCGCGACTTGGGGTTGCCCGGCGGGTTGAGGATGCTCTGAATATGGCCGCTGTTGGACAGCACGAACTCGATCTTGCCGCCGAACAGGTGCGCCGAGCGGTAGCACGACTGCCACGGGGTAATGTGATCGTTGGTGCCGGCGACGCTGAAGATGTCGCACTGCACCTTCTTCAGGTCGATCGGCGTGCCGCACACTTCCAGTGCATCGGAACGGGTCAGTGGGTTGTTCTTGAACATTTCGATCAGGTCGCCGTGGAAGGCGGCGGGCAGGCGCGTGGTGTCGTTGTTCCAGAACAGGATGTCGAACACCGGCGGCTCGTTGCCGAGCAGGTAGTTGTTGACCCAGTAGTTCCAGATCAGGTCGTTGGGGCGCATCCAGGCGAACACCTTGGCCATGTCGCTGCCCTCGAGCACACCGGCCTGGTAGGAATGGCGCTTGGCCGATTCGAGGGTCTGCTCGTCGACGAACAGGGCGACCTGGGTGTCCAGGGTGGTGTCGAGCACGCTGACCAGCAGGGTCAGGGCATTGACCTTTTTCTCGCCCAGCGCCGCATAGTGGCCGACCAGCGCCGTGCAGGTGATGCCGCCGGAGCAGGCACCGAGCATGTTCAGGTCCTTGCTGCCGGTGATCGCCAGCACCGCGTCGACCGCTTCCTTGAGCGCGTCGATGTAGGTCGACAGGCCCCACTCGCGCTGAGCCTTGGTCGGGTTGCGCCAGCTGATGATGAAGGTCTGCTGATGGGAGCGCAGGCAGAAGCGCGCCAGGCTCTTTTCCGGGCTCAGGTCGAAAACGTAGAACTTGTTGATCTGGGGCGGTACCACCAGCAGCGGGCGGGCATGCACCTGCTCGGTGATGGGGCTGTACTGGATCAGTTCGAGCACATCGTTGCGGTACACCACGGCGCCTTCACTGGTACCCAGGTTCTTGCCCACTTCGAAGGCGTCCATGTTTACCTGGCTGGGCATGCCGCCGTTGTTGACCACGTCCTTGGCCAGGTTGGACAGGCCGTCGAGCAGGCTCTTGCCGCCGGTCTCGAAGAACCGTTTGACTGCCGCCGGGTTGGACAGGGTGTTGGTCGGTGCCATGGCTTCGGTCATCAGGTTGATGACGAACTGGCCGCGGCTGATGTCCTGGGGGGACAGGTCGCTGTTACCGATCCAGTCCTGCAGCTCCTTGCGCCAGGCCAGGTAGGTTTGCAGGTAGCGGCGATACAGCGGGTTCTTGCTCCAGGCCGGGTCCTGGAAGCGACGGTCGTCGCCCTCGGGGGCCAGGCTCGACTTGCCCAGCAGCACGTTCTTCAGCTCCAGGCCGAAATGCGCCACGTGCTTGGCGCTGTGCAGCGGCTGGCGCACGGCCTGGCGCAACACGGTACGGGCAGAGCTCAGCAGATCCTTGCGGCGGATGCCAATGACCGGGTTCAGGCCCAGGGTGTTGTCCGAGGCTTGCCGCTGCAACTCATCGTTGTTCTTGCTACTCATCTACGACGCTCCGTTGTCCTGAGACGAGTACCGGTTTGCTGTGGCAAACGCACAGTCGACAGCCCGGTACTGCTACTCGGGTGACCAGTGATAAGGAACAGCGGTGCTGCGGGCCGGATGCATTCGGCGATGAGCTGCGGGGGAATCTGCGTGTGAAGACTGCCTGCTTTCGCTCGCGACCTCTACAAACCGGCCTGGCCCTGATTGCCTGGAAAGCAATGCAGGGAACTTGCCAGCTCCATTGGTAACCCGACTTCATGTAATGCGCAAGACAGCGCTTGAAAGAGCTGTCTGTAAGGCATTCAAACAGATGAGATTAGAAAATGCGCTCTAACTCTTGGAAGGCCTGACCTAGAGCATCAGTTTAACCACCGATTCGGCAGGATCGCGGGCTTTGCCAGCCTTGTGCAATTCATCGAGGTACTCGGCCCAGAGCTGCTCCTGGCGCAGGCACAGCTGCTCGAGGTACTCCCAGGTGAACAGGCCGCTGTCGTGGCCGTCGTCGAAGGTCAGTTTCAGTGCGTACTGGCCGGCAGGCTCAAGGCCGGAGAGGCCGACGTTGATCTTGCCAAATTGCAGGATGGGATTGCCGTGGCCCTGCACTTCGGCGGAAGGGGAGTGCACGCGCAGGAATTCGGCGGGCAGGTGGTAGACCTCGTCGGGGCCGTAGGTGAGGCTGAGGGTCTTCGAGGCTTTGTGCAGGTTGATGGCGGTGGGCAGACGGGCCATGGGCTGAATCTCTGGTTAGCTGATAATGCAAGCTTCGAGAGATTCCCGCCTTTGTGCAAGGGCCTGCTTCGCAGCCCAATCGCCGGCAAGCCGGCTTCCACAATGTCCGCAGCACTGCTGAACCCTGTGGGAGCCGGCTTGCCGGCGATTGGGCCGCGAAGCGGCCCCTTCAGTCTTACAGGATGTAACGCGACAGGTCTTCGTTCTGCGCCAGCTCACCCAGGTGGCTGTTCACATAAGCGGCATCGATCTGGATCGGTGCTTCGTCATGTGCACTGGCCAGGTCACCGGCACTGAACGATACCTCTTCGAGCAGGCGCTCGAGCAGGGTGTGCAGGCGGCGGGCACCGATGTTCTCGGTCTTCTCGTTGACCTGGTAGGCGATCTCGGCCAGGCGCTTGATGCCGTCGGCCTGGAACTCGATGTTAAGCCCCTCGGTCTTGAGCAGCTCGCGGTATTGCTCGGTCAGCGAAGCGTGCGGCTCCTGCAGGATGCGCTCGAAGTCTTCCGGGGTCAGTGCCTTGAGTTCGACACGGATCGGCAGGCGGCCTTGCAGTTCAGGCACCAGGTCGCTCGGCTTGCTCAGGTGGAACGCGCCGGAGGCAATGAACAGGATGTGGTCGGTCTTGACCATGCCCAGCTTGGTGTTGACGGTGCAGCCCTCGATCAGCGGCAGCAGGTCGCGCTGCACGCCTTCGCGGGATACATCGGCCCCGCCGACGTTGCCACGCTTGGCAACCTTGTCGATTTCATCGATGAACACGATACCGTGTTGCTCGACCGCTTCCAGGGCCTTGGCCTTGAGGTCGTCGTCATTGACCAGGCGGCTCGCTTCTTCGTCGCGAACCATCTTCAGCGCTTCCTTGACCTTCAGCTTGCGCGCTTTGCGCTTGCCCTTGCCCATGTTGGCAAACAGGCTCTGCAGCTGGTTGGTCATCTCTTCCATGCCGGGCGGCGCGGCGATTTCGACGCCGGCGGTGTCGGCAACTTCGATCTCGATTTCCTTGTCGTCCAGCTGGCCTTCACGCAGGCGCTTGCGGAACAGCTGGCGGGTGTTGGAATCGCTGCTGGTCTGTGCGGCTTCTTCGCTGAAGCTGGTCACCCGGGCCTGCGGCAACAGGGCATCGAGGATACGGTCTTCGGCGGCATCCTCGGCGCGGTGGCGCACGCGGATGATTTCCTGCTCACGCAACATCTTCATGGCCGCGTCGGCCAGGTCGCGGATGATCGACTCGACATCGCGGCCAACGTAGCCCACTTCGGTGAACTTGGTCGCTTCGACCTTGAGGAACGGCGCATTGGCCAGCTTGGCCAGGCGGCGGGCGATTTCGGTCTTGCCGACGCCGGTGGGGCCGATCATCAGGATGTTCTTCGGGGTGACCTCGGCACGCAGCTCGGCAGGCAGCTGCATGCGCCGCCAGCGGTTGCGCAGGGCAATGGCCACGGCGCGCTTGGCGTCGTCCTGGCCGATGATGTGGCGGTTGAGTTCGTGGACGATCTCGCGGGGGGTCATGGACATGATGAAAATGGTCCTCGAGCAGAGCAATCAGTGTGGAAAAGTCCCGCTCTGGGCGGGACGCCAAAACAACTGATCAGTCGGCCAGGTCCTGCTCCTCGATGGTCAGGTTGTGGTTGGTGAACACGCAGATGTCACCGGCGATGTTCAGGGCTGTCTCGGCGATTTCACGGGCCGAGAGGTCGGTCTTGTTCAGCAGGGCGCGGGCTGCGGCCTGGGCGTAGGCGCCGCCGGAACCCATGGCAATCAGGCCGTCTTCGGGCTCGACCACGTCGCCGTTGCCGGTAATGATCAGCGATGCATCCTTGTTGGCCACGGCCAGCATGGCCTCCAGGCGGCTCAGGGAGCGGTCGGTACGCCATTCCTTGGCCAGTTCGACAGCGGCACGCACCAGGTGGCCCTGGTGTTTCTCAAGCTGCCCTTCGAAGCGCTCGAACAGGGTGAATGCATCGGCGGTGGCACCGGCGAAGCCAGCGATGACCTGGCCGTGGTACAGGCGACGAACCTTTTTGGCGTTGCCTTTCATCACGGTGTTGCCGAGGGATACCTGGCCGTCGCCGCCCATGACGACTTTGCCGTTACGGCGGACAGAAACGATGGTGGTCAAGGGGGAGTCTCCACGCAGCGGGGCAAAATTGCCTGATGCAGACTCATATGGGGGTGGGGGGAAGGATTTCAACCGGGAGGGATGAATGGTTGGTGGATGTCTGTGCTGGCCTCATCGCCGGCAAGCCGGCCCCCACGCAGGTTTTAGCGCTGCAAATCCCTGTGGGAGCCGGCTTGCCGGCGATGAGGGCCGTGGGGCCTACTCAGCTCTCGTGGCAGACATGGCCATCGACCAAGGTATAACGCACCGCCCCAGGCAGGCAGTGGCCGATGAACGGGCAGTTGTCGCCGCGCGAGAACCACTGTTCACCGGCAACGGTCGAGGCCTTGGCATCGAACAGCACCAGGTCAGCTGCTGCACCTACCTTCAGCTCACCCGCCGGCAGGCGCATGGCCGCCGCAGGGCCGCTGGTCAGGCGAGCCAGCAGGGTTGGCAGGTCGAGCAGGCCGTCGTCAACCAGGGTCATGGCCAGTGGCAACAGCAGTTCGACGCTGCTGATCCCAGGCTCGGTGGCGCCGAACGGTGCCAGCTTGGCATCGCGCTCGTGCGGCTGGTGGTGGCTGGAGATCGCCTGGATCACGCCCGACTTGACCGCCTGGCGCAGGCCTTCGCGGTCGGCGCTGCTGCGCAGTGGCGGCTGCACGTGGTACAGGCTGGAGAACTCGCGCAGCGACTCGTCGGTGAGGATCAGCTGGTACAGGGCAACGTCGGCAGTGACCGGCAGGCCAAGCTGCTGGGCTTGTTCGATCAGCCGCGCACCACGGGCGCTGGTGATCTGGGTGAAGTGCGCGCGCACGCCGCTCTGCTCGACCAGCAACAGGTTGCGGGCCAGGGCCACGGTCTCGGCACTTTCGGGGATGCCGGGCAGGCCGAGGAAGCTGGCCATGGCGCCTTCGTGGGCCAGGCCACCCTGGGCCAGGTCGCGGTCCTGGGAGTGGAACACCACGGTCAGGTCGAAAGTGGCAGCGTATTCCAGGGCGCGGGCCAGGGTACGGTTGTTGGGGATTTCCTTCAGGCCGTTGCCGAAGGCCACGCAGCCGGTGTCGCGCAGGGCCACCAGCTCGGCCAGCTGCTCGCCTTCCAGGCCTTTGGTCAGGGCGCCGATCGGGTACACCTTGCTGTTGCTGGCTTCACGGGCACGGTCGAGGATCAGCTCGGCCACTGCCGAGGTGTCCAGCACCGGCTTGGTCTGCGGCGGGCAGCACAGGCTGGTGACGCCACCGGCCACGGCGGCGCGGGTTTCGCTGGCGATGGTGCCTTTACGGCTGTAACCCGGCTCACGCAGGGAGACACCGAGGTCGACCAGGCCTGGCGCGGCGATCAGGCCGTCGGCCTGGAGGGTACGGCTGGCGCTGAAACCGGCTGGGGCCGCGCCGATCGCGGCAATACGGCCGCCATCCAGGTGCAGGTCGGTGACCTGGTCCAGGCCACTCTTGGGGTCGATGACCCGGGCGCCAAGAATGCTGAGGGTCACTGGGCGTTCTCCTGGTCGAATTGACGTTGCGCGTTCTGCCCGCTCATGGCCATGGACAGTACCGCCATGCGCACGGCGATGCCGTAGGTAACCTGATTGAGGATCACCGAGTGTTTGCCGTCGGCAACCGCCGATTCGATTTCCACGCCGCGGTTGATCGGCCCTGGGTGCATGACGATGGCGTCAGGCTTGGCGCCGGCCAGGCGCGCGGTGGTCAGGCCGAACAGGCGGTAGAACTCGCCTTCGCTGGGCAGCAGGCCGCCGGCCATGCGCTCGCGCTGCAGGCGCAGCATGATCACCACATCGACGTCCTTCAGGCCTTCGGCGAGGTCGGTGTAGACCTTCACGCCATATTGCTCGATGCCGATCGGGATCAGGGTTTTCGGGCCGATCACGCGGATGTCCGGGCAGCCCAGCGCCTTCAGCGCGAGCATGTCGGAGCGGGCCACGCGCGAGTGCAGGATGTCGCCGACGATCGCCACGGACAGGTTTTCGAAGCTGCCCTTGTGGCGGCGGATGGTCAGCATGTCGAGCATGCCCTGGGTAGGGTGGGCATGGCGGCCATCACCGCCGTTGATCACCGCGACATCCGGGCACACGTGTTCGGCAATGAAGTGCGCAGCACCCGAGTCGGAGTGGCGCACCACGAACATGTCGGCGGCCATGGCTTCGAGGTTGCGCAGGGTGTCGAACAGTGTTTCGCCCTTGCTGGTCGAGGAGGTCGACACATTGAGGCTGATCACGTCGGCCGACAGGCGCTGAGCGGCCAGTTCGAAGGTGGTGCGGGTACGGGTCGAGTTCTCGAAGAACACGTTGCACACGGTCTTGCCGCGCAGCAACGGGACTTTCTTGACGGCCCGGGCGCCGACTTCGAGGAACGAGTCGGCGGTGTCGAGGATCTCGGTCAGCAGTTCGCGGGGCAAACCGTCGAGCGAGAGGAAGTGGCGCAGCTGGCCCTGATCATTGAGCTGCAGCGGGCGCTTGGCGTCGATTGGCGTCATCGCGAGTGGACTCTTAAAGGGCGGAAGCGGTGGCGAGGTCCTGGCGCTCGAGGGCGAGCGGTGCGGGTCCGGTCAATTTTACCCGTTCGTGGGCGGCCAGCGACAGGGTGGCGCCAAGCACGTTGGGGCGGATCGGCAATTCGCCGGCATCCAGGTCCAGCAGGCAAACCAGCGTCACGCTGGCCGGGCGGCCGTAGTCGAACAGTTCGTTGAGTGCGGCGCGGATGGTGCGGCCGCTCATCAGTACGTCGTCGATCAGCACCAGGTGCTGGCCTTCGACCTCGAACGGCAGCTCGGAGGGGCGCACTTGCGGGTGCAGGCCGTTCTGGCTGAAGTCGTCGCGGTAGAAGGACACGTCCAGGGTGCCCAGCGGGCTTTCGTCGGCCATTTCCTGCTGCAGGGCCTGGGCTACCCAGACACCGCCGGTGCGAATGCCGATGAAGCGCGGTTCGGTGATGCCGCGGCGGGCCAGATGGGCGCGTAGGTCGACAGCCATCTGCCGGATCAGGTCGGCGGGATTGGGTAGGCTCATTGCGTGCTCCTAGGGGGGCGCCGGGTTGGCCCGACGGCAAAGCGGAAAGTTAGGTGTTGGCCTCCAGCCAGCCTTGCAGCAGCAGGGCAGCGGCGATGGCATCGACCGGGTTGTCACGGTAGCTGCCGCGCTGGCCGCCGCGGGCCATGCGCTCGCCCTTGGCCTCGAAGGTGGTCAGGCGTTCGTCGTGGGTGTGCACGGGCAGGTTGAAGCGGCCATTGAGGCGGCGGGCGAACTTCTCGGCGCGGGCGCTCATTTCGCTGGGCGTGCCGTCCATGTTCAGCGGCAGGCCGACGACGATGGCATCGGGCTTCCACTCGGTGATCAGTTTTTCCACCTGGGCCCAGTCCGGCACGCCGTTCTGCGCCTTGAGGGTGCACAGCTCGCGGGCTTGGCCGGTGATCACCTGGCCGACGGCCACGCCGATCTGTTTGCTGCCGTAGTCGAAGCCCAGCAACAGGCGTAGTTCAGCCATCAGGCGTGGCCCGCCTGGCTGGTCAGCAGGCTGAGGTTGATGCCCAGGCTGCTGGCGGCGGCGCCGAGGCGCTGCTCGCTGGCCATGCCGAAGAGGATGTCAGGGTCGAACGGGCAGTTGAGCCAAGCGTTGTCGGCGAGTTCCGCTTCCAGTTGGCCCGCTTCCCAGCCGGCGTAGCCCAGGGTGATCAGGCTCTGTTTGGGGCCGACCCCTGCGGCAATCGCAAGCAACACATCCTGCGATGTGGTCAGCGACAGCCCTTCCAGGGCCACGGTGGCCTGGAAGCTGCATTCGCTGCTGTGCAGCACGAAGCCGCGGTCGGTCTGCACCGGGCCACCCTGGTAGATGGGCACCTGCAAGGTACTGGCCGGTGGCTCCTCGTCCGGGCGCAACTGCTCGAGAATGTCCGCCAGGTTCAGCTCCTGAGGTCGATTGACCACCAGGCCCATGGCGCCATTGGCGTTGTGCTCGACGATATACGTGAGGGTCTGGGCGAAGTTCGGGTCGGCCATGTGCGGCATGGCGATCAGGAACTGATGCTTGAGGTAGCTCGGGGCGAGGGTTTTCATGAGGGATAGTGTGGCGCCAGGTGGCGAGGCTGACAAGGTGGTTGTGTGTCGCCTGGCGTGCGCATGTCGACAGGTTTCAGGTGTCTGCGAGATCGAGCGCCGCCCGCGCGGCGCATCGCGGCTAAAGCCGCTCCTACATTTGTTGCAACGTACCATGGCCTGATAGGCCATAGTTGTCAGCCTTGTTGGCACGCCGCGATATCCCGGCTGGCGCTGCCGGCGACCCACCCGTCTTCAGCCATGCGCCAAGGCGAACAACCATGGCCTGGCTGAAACGGCGCGTTGCAACAAATGTAGATACCGTCTTGACCCTCACCCTGCAAGAGCGATTTTGGGGTCAAACGGTATCCCCGACTTCACCACCCCGTAAACCAGGTGCAGCAGCTTGCGCATCGCCGCGCAAACGA